>JBAQUE010000124.1:0-12934 GCA_049297315.1 Rugosibacter sp. | reverse complement strand
GCGGCGGTAGAGCAACAGGTATCGCCGCTGCAATGGTCGTTCATGCGCGAATCGCGGCAGCTCGACAATGGCCGCATGAAGCGTGAACTCGGCCTGCACCTGCGCTACCCAACCGTCATGGCTGGCATCAGGGAAACCATCAGGTAAAAATCATGCTCTGGATAAAAACCTTGCACATCGTGTTCGTCATCAGCTGGTTCGCCGGGCTGTTTTATTTGCCGCGCATTTTTGTGAACCTCGCCATGGTCTCTGACGCACAGTCAACCGAATATCAGCGCTTGCTGATCATGGCGAAGAAGCTCTATCGCTTCGTCACCCCGATCGCGGCGCTGGCGATTGGCTTGGGATTCTGGCTGTGGTTCGGCTTCGGTTTTTCCGGTGGCTGGCTGCATGCCAAAACCACGCTGGTGGCCGGGCTCGTCGGTTATCACTTCTGGTGTGGCCGCTTGCTGGCGCAATTCACGCATGGCGCCGCGCCGCATGGTCATGTCTGGTTCCGCTGGTTCAACGAAATCCCCGTGCTGGCGCTACTTGCTATTTGCATACTGGTCGTGGTCAAACCCTTTTGAAGGCAACATCGATGACTGATTATTTCGCCACCTGCCCGCGCGGGCTGGAAGCCTTGCTGGCAGAAGACCTGACTGCCTGTGGCGGAAAAAATGTGCGGCCGACATCGGGCGGTGTGGCGGCCAGCGGCGACGTGGCGTTTGCCTACCGCGTGAATCTCGAATCGCGCATCGCCACGCGCCTGCTGAGCCGTATCGCCAGCGCCGACTATTCGATCGAGGCGGATGTTTACAAGCTGGCGTATGACATCGACTGGCCTCGCCTGTTCTCGGTTGACCGCTCGATCCGGGTGTATGTCACGGCGATCAAATCCCCGCTCAAAAGCCTGGAATTCATCACGCTGAAAGTCAAGGACGCGGTGTGCGACCGCTTTCGCGCCGAGACCACACGCCGCCCCAGCGTCAACACCAAAAACCCGGAAGTGCGCATCCACCTGTTCCTGACCGACCGCGCGGCAACCCTCTATCTCGACACCTCCGGCGAACCGCTCTATCTGCGCGGCCACAAGCTGGCCAAGGTCGGCGCGCCGCTCAAGGAAAATCTGGCGGCAGGCATTTTGCGCCTGGCCGGCTGGCGACCCGGCACACCGCTGCTCGACCCGATGTGCGGCAGCGGCACGTTTCTGCTCGAAGCCGCGCAAATGGCGCTCGACGATGCACCGGGATTGTCACGTGAACCTGGCGGGTTTGGTTTTGAACATCACAAGACATTCGACGCCGGACTATGGCGCAACTTGCAGCGCCAGGCAGCGGAGCGGCGGCGCATGGCGGATGGCCCGCTGCAAATTTTCGGCAGCGACCAGGATGCCGATGCGGTCAACCGCACGCGGCAAAATCTGGCGCATGCTGGGCTGGACGGCCTCGTGAAACTGGAACAATCCGATCTGCTGCAGCGCGCAGCACCTGCCGCCAGTGGCGTGATGGTCGCCAACCCGCCGTATGGCGAGCGCCTGGGCAGCGCGGAGGAACTGGCTGCGTTTTATCCGCTGCTGGGCGATGCGCTCAAGCGACGCTTCGCCGGCTGGAACTGCTGGTTTCTCTCAGCCGACACGCAGTTGCCAAAACTGATCCGTCTGCAGACTTCCCGAAAAATTCCACTCTACAACGGCGCGCTGGAATGCCGCTTGTACAACATCAACGTGATCGCCGGTTCGTTGCGCCGCACACCTGCAAACGACTGAACATACAAACCGCAGCCAAGCTGCTGCCCGCGGCTAGACGATATCCAGATGCTGGATGCCTGAGCTCAGATCCTTGTTCTGCGATTCCTTGCCATGCAGCTTGATCATCAAGCGCACTTCGTTCATCGAATCGGCGAAGCGCAAAGCATCTTCATAGCTGATGCGGTCCGCTTCGTGCAAATCGAACAATGCCTGGTCGAAGGTTTGCATGCCAAGTTCGCGCGATTTCTTCATGATTTCCTTGATCTCATGCACATCGCCCTTGCCGATCAAGTCGGATATCAACGGTGAGTTGAGCAGCACTTCCACCGCTGCTGCGCGGCCCTTGCCTTCCTTCACCGGGATCAGCCGCTGCGAAACGATGCCCTTGAGATTCAGCGAGAGATCCATCAACAGTTGCGGGCGGCGCTCTTCAGGAAAAAAGTTGATGATACGGTCTAGCGCCTGGTTGGAATTATTCGCGTGCAGCGTACCCATCGCCAGATGGCCGGTTTCGGCAAAGGCAATCGCATGCTCCATGGTTTCGCGGTCGCGGATTTCGCCGATCAGGATTACATCCGGCGCCTGGCGCAAAGTGTTCTTCAGGGCAATCTCCCACGAATCCGTATCGACGCCGACTTCGCGCTGGGTGATGATGCAGTTCTTGTGCTCGTGCACATATTCGACCGGGTCTTCGATGGTGATGATGTGACCGTAGCTGTTCTGGTTGCGGTAACCGATCATCGCCGCCAGCGAGGTCGACTTGCCGGAACCCGTGCCACCGACAAACAGCACCAGGCCGCGCTTGGTCATCACTACATCCTTGAGTACCGGCGGCAGCTTGAGTTCGTCAAAGTCGGGGATCTGCACATTGATGGTGCGCAGCACGATGCCGACGCGCCCCTGCTGCACAAAAGCATTCACCCGGAAGCGGCCAATGCCGGAAGGGGAAATCGCGAAGTTGGCTTCCTTGGTTTCCTCGAATGCGGCAGCCTGCTTGTCATTCATGATGGCGCGCGCCAGCTCCTGCGTATGCTGCGGCGACAAGACCTGCGTCGTGGCCGGCGTCACCTTGCCATCGATTTTTATCGCCGGCGGAAAGCCCGCGGTAATGAACAAATCCGACCCTTTTTTCTGCATCATCATGGTCAGCAGTTGATACATGAACTTCAGGCCTTCATCGCGTTCCATTTTCTACCTCAACTAAAAATATTGAGCCGCAACGCGGCGATCAAACATCGTCACCTCCCCTAGAGGGGAGGATGGGAGGGGTGGCGTTAAATTGCACAAGGATAACTTCCCCGGCGTCAGCCGGGAAAGTTATCCTTGTTGGCCGCCTTGCTGCGCGCCTCCGCGGCGGAAATGACGCGGCGCTTGACCAGATCCTGGAGATTCTGATCCAGCGTCTGCATGCCAAACTGCTGGCCGGTCTGGATTGCCGAATACATCTGCGCGACCTTGGCCTCGCGGATCAGGTTGCGGATGGCCGGCGTGCCTATCATGATCTCATGCGCGGCAACACGTCCCGTGCCATCCATGGTTTTGCACAGGGTTTGCGAAATCACCGCTTTCAGTGATTCAGAAAGCATCGCGCGCACCATTTCCTTTTCTGCCGCAGGGAACACGTCGATGATGCGGTCGATGGTCTTGGCTGCCGACGAGGTATGCAGGGTGCCAAACACCAGGTGGCCGGTTTCCGCGCCGGTAAGCGCCAGACGTATGGTTTCCAGATCGCGCATTTCGCCGACCAGAATCACGTCCGGGTCTTCGCGCAGGGCGCTGCGCAAGGCATTGTTGAATGACAGGGTATGCGGGCCGACTTCGCGCTGGTTGATCAGGCATTTTTTCGACTCATGGACGAATTCGATCGGGTCTTCCACGGTCAGGATATGGCCGTATTCGTTTTCGTTTTTGTGATTCACCATCGCGGCCAGCGTCGTGGATTTGCCGGAACCGGTCGGCCCGGTCACCAACACGATGCCGCGTGGCTGATCGGACAACTCCTCAAAAATCTTTGGCGCCTTGAGGTCTTCAAGCGAAAGGATTTTTGAAGGAATGGTGCGCATAACCGCCGCCGCGCCGCGATTTTGCACAAAGGCATTGACCCGGAAGCGGGCCAGATTGGGCACAGCGAAAGAAAAATCGCACTCCAGATTTTCTTCATATACTTTGCGCTGGCCATCATTCATGATGTCATAAACCATGCCGTGTACTTCCTTGTGCTCCATCGGCGGCAGGTTGATGCGGCGCACGTCGCCATTCACGCGAATCATCGGCGGCAGGCCGGAAGACAGGTGCAAATCGGAAGCCTTGTTCTTGACAGCGAAAGTCAGCAGTTCGGTAATGTCCATGAAACTCCCTGTAGATGGCGTGGGCTATACTTCCAAGGCGCTATATGACAACAATTGACGCCAACTTGCAAGCCGTGCACGCACGTATTTATGCCGCCTGTTTTGCTGCCCACCGGCCAGTGGATACTGTGAGACTCGTCGCCGTCAGCAAAACCTGGCCGGCCGATTGCGTACGGGAAGCGGTACTCTGCGGGCAGCGGGTATTCGCCGAAAGCTATGTGCAGGAAAGCCTGGACAAAATCGTCCGCCTGGCTGACCTGGATATCGAATGGCATTTCATCGGCCCCTTGCAAAGCAATAAAACCCGCGCCGTCGCGGAGAACTTTGCCTGGGTACACTCGCTGGACCGCCTGAAAATCGCTGAGCGCCTGGCCGCGCAGCGTCCCGCCCATCTGCCGCCGTTGCAAGTCTGCGTGCAGGTCAATGTATCCAGTGAAGCATCGAAAAGCGGCTGTGCTTTGGCAGAAGCGCCTGTGCTGGCGCATGCCATTGCCAAGCTGCCCGGCCTGCGCCTGCGCGGACTGATGGCCATTCCCGAACCGACCGGCGACAGTGGCCTGCAACGCCGCCGGTTCGCCCTGTTGCGGCAACTGCTCACGCAACTCAACACGGAAGGCCTGGCGCTTGATACCCTGTCGATGGGCATGTCGCACGATCTGGAAGCGGCGATTCTGGAAGGCGCGACCATGGTGCGGGTCGGCACGGCAATTTTTGGCGCACGCAACGCACGGCCAGTGGATAATAAATAACCAGTGAGGACAGCATGAAAATTACCTTTATCGGCGGTGGCAACATGGCGACCGCCCTGATTGGCGGCATGAAGAAGCAGGGCTTTTCAGCCGTCGCCATTCAAGTGGTGGAACCCGATGACGCGGCCCGCCAGCAACTGGCAAATGCCTTCGGCGTGCGTGCCGCCGCGACCGCCGATGCGGCTGCGCTCGCTTGCGATGTGCTGGTGCTGGCGGTGAAACCGCAGCAGATGAAGGAAGCGGTCACGCCACTTGCCGGAAAACTTGGCAATCACCTGGTCATCAGCATCGCCGCCGGCCTGCGGGTAGCGGACATCGCGCGCTGGTTAAACCATAGCAAGGTCGTGCGCGCGATGCCCAATACACCGGCCTTGATCGGTTGCGGCATGACCGGCTTGTATGCCGACCCCAGCGTTGATGAAACCGGCCGCGTGCAGGCCGAAAAAATCCTCGCCGCCGTGGGCGCCACTTTATGGGTGCCGGATGAAACGCAGATCGACGCGGTCACCGCGATTTCCGGCAGCGGCCCGGCCTATGTGTTTTATTTCATCGAGGCCATCGAAGCGGCGGCACGCGAATTGGGCATCGAAGCTGCCGCGGCACGCCAGCTCACGGTGGAAACCTTTCTCGGCGCGGCCCGGCTGGCGGCGCAAAGCAATGAGAGCATCACCACCTTGCGCGAGCGCGTGACCTCCAAGGGCGGCACCACCGAAGCGGCCTTGCAGCGCTTCGCGGCGCACCGCGTGGCGGAGGCCATCCAGCAAGGGGTCAGCGCAGCCAACGCGCGCGGCCAGGAACTTGGCGACCAGCTGGGGAAAGACTGATGCTCGCGCAAATCATCCTGTTCATCCTTGATTCGGTCTGCAGCTTCCTGACGCTGGCGCTGCTGGTGCGCTTCACCCTGCAAATTGTCCATGCGCCGTTCCGCAATCCGCTGGGGCAGTTCGTGATCGCCGTGACGGACTGGATCGTGCGTCCGGCGCGGCGGCTGGTTCCCGGCCTGTTCGGCTATGACCTGGCGAGCCTGTTGCTGGCCTGGCTGGCGCAGGCGATTTATCTGGGCATCGCTTTAGGACTCTCCGGTACGTTCACCGCTGTCTCGCCAGCGCCGACTTTTATGGTCGCCGCGCTGGCGCTGTTCGAAACCGCGAAGATCGAGCTGTACCTGCTGATCGGCGCGGTACTGGTGTCGGCGATTTTTTCCTGGGTAAATCCTTATGCGCCGCTGGCCGCCGTGTTCAATGCCGTCAGCCAGCCCTTGCTGCGCCCGTTCCAGCGCTTCATCCCGCCCATTGGCGGCGTCGACCTCTCGCCCCTGGCGCTGCTGTTGCTGTTACAGATCGGCCTGATGCTGCTGGAGCGGCTGCGCCTGCTTGCAATAATGCCATGAGCTGGCTGCGCGCCGAAGCACGGGGCGTCACGCTCACGCTGCACATCCAGCCCGGCGCAAAAAAGACGGAAGTCGTCGGCGAGCATGGCGAGGCATTGAAAATCCGTTTGCATGCGCCACCGGTCGAAGGCCAGGCAAATGCCCATCTGATCGCCTTTCTCGCGCAACGTCTGGCAGTGCCGAAAGCCGCCGTCACGCTGATCTCCGGCGCGACGTCACGCGCCAAGCGAGTGCGCGTGGCTGGCGTCGATGCGGTGCAGGTCAGACAAGCACTCAGCTAATCAACAGCTCGCCTCGTAGGCCAGGTAACCCTCGATCAGCGTGTAACGCACACGGCCTGGCAAGGCCATGCCAAGGAAGGGCGTGTTCTTGCCCTGGCTCTTGAGATTGTCGCGCGTCACGGCAAACTCGGCGGCCGGGTCGAAGACGCAAATATCGGCGGGCAAGCCAAGCGCCAGCCGACCGGCTTCAATGCCCAGCACACGCGCCGGATCGGAAGTGATGCGCGCCAGCGCGGTGAGTAATGGCAACTGCATTTCTTGCGCCCATTTCAGCGTCAGCGGCAGCAAGAGTTCGAGCCCGGTGGCGCCGATTTCGGCTTCGCCAAACGGCATCTGCTTGCCATCGTCATCCACCGGCGTGTGGTCGGAACACAGCGCGTTGATCGCCCCCGACGCGAGCCCTGCGCGCAAGGCATCGCGGTCGCGCTGCGCACGCAAGGGCGGGTCGAGCCGCGCGTGGGCGTTGAAAAACCCGATGTCATGATCACACAGGTGCAGGTAATGCACCGCGACATCGCAGGTCACGGCAATGCCGGCGGCGCGCGCAGCGGTAATCATCTCCATGCCAGCGGCGGAAGAAATGCGCGTCAGGTGCAGGCGCACGCCGGTTTCGCGCGCCAGTTGCAACAGCGTGGCCAGGGCGATGGTTTCCGCCACGGCAGGAATACCGGCCAGGCCAAGGCGCGCAGCCACTTCGCCATCGTGCGCCACGCCCTGGCCTGATAGAAAGGGATCCTGCGCCTGCAACCAGACCGGGAAATCGAAGGTGGCCGCGTATTGCATCGCGCGCAGCAGCACCTGCGTATCGACGATCGCGCGGTTTGCCTGGCCGAACGCGATGCAACCCGCTTCGGCAAGCTCGGCCATTTCGGTGAGTTGCCCGCCGGCCAGTTGCACGGTCAGCGCGCCGACCGGATGCACATGCGCAAACCCCGGCAAGCGTGCGCGGTGGGTGAGCATTTCCACCAGGCCGGGCTCATCCAGCACCGGGTCGGTATCCGGCGGGCAGGCCAGCCGTGTCACGCCGCCCGCCGCGGCTGCCGCCATTTCCGATTCCAGCGTCGCGCGGTATTCAAAACCCGGTTCGCGCAAGCGGGCGGAGAGGTCAATCAGGCCGGGGCAAACGATGCAGCCGGCGGCGTCCAGCACGGTATCGGCCTTGAAGCCTTTTGGTGCGCTATCCGCCGTCCCGCCAGCGCCGACTATTTTGCCCGCGGCGACAAACACGTCGGCCAGCTTGTCCGCGCCACTGGCCGGGTCGATCAGGCGGCCACCACGAATATGCAGTTTCATCTCACGCTCCCGCCAGCATGGCCATCACCGCCATGCGCACGGCGATGCCGAAAGTGACTTGCGGCAGGATCACGGCCTGGGCGCCATCGGCCACCGTGGATTCGATTTCCACGCCGCGGTTCATCGGCCCCGGATGCATGACAATCGCATCGGCCTTGGCCAGCGCCAGCTTGTCCTGCGTCAGGCCGTAGGATTTGAAATATTCCTGCGCGCTGGGCAGCAAGGCGCCCTGCATGCGTTCATTTTGCAGGCGCAGCATCATCACCACATCGACGCCGCGCAGGCCTTCCTTCATGTCGTTGAACACGCGCACGCCCAGGCGTTCGATGCCGCTGGGCAGCAGGGTTTTCGGCGCGATGACGCGGACTTCCGGCACGCCCAGCGTGGTCAGCGCATGGATCTGGCTGCGCGCCACGCGCGAATGCAGCACGTCGCCGACGATGGCCACCGTCAGTTGCGTGAAATCGCGCTTGTAATGGCGGATGGTGTACATGTCGAGCAGGCCTTGCGTCGGGTGCGCGTGGCGGCCATCGCCGGCATTGATGACATGGATGTGGTCCTGCCCGGTGGCGGCCAGGTGCTGGGCGATCAGGTACGGCGCGCCGCTGGCGGCATGGCGGACGATGAACATGTCGGCCTGCATGGCGGCCAGGTTGTCGGCGGTATCGAGCAGCGACTCGCCCTTGTTGGCGGATGAGGTGTTGATATTGAGGTTGATCACGTCAGCCGAGAGCCGCTTGGCGGCGATCTCGAAGGTGGTGCGCGTGCGCGTCGAGTTTTCGAAGAACAGGTTGAACACGCTTTTGCCGCGCAGCAGGGGCACCTTTTTCACTTCGCGCTCGGCAACTTCGGTGAACGGCGCGGCGGTGTCGAGAATGCGCAGCAACATCTCACGTGACAAGCCCTCGATGCTGAGCAGATGGTTCAGCTCGCCGTGGCGGTTGAGTTGAGGATTGCGCAAGGCCATCATTTTTCTGTCAATCGGAAAGCCAGCACACCATCCGCAACGCGCTCCAGTTCAAGCATTTGCGACGCCGGCAGGCTCAGGCTGTGGGCGCAGAAGTCCGCCGCAATGGGCAGTTCGCGGCCGCCACGGTCAGCCAGCACGGCCAGTTCGATTTTGGCCGGACGGCCGTAGTCAAACAATTCATTCATCGCCGCGCGTATGGTGCGGCCGGTAAAAAGCACGTCATCGACGATGATGATGTGCGCACCCTCGATTTCAAACGGGATGTGCGATGTTCTGGTGTTGGCGTGCAGGCCGCGCTGGCCGTAATCGTCGCGGTAGAACGAGACGTCGATGGCGCCGGGCGCGGTGTGCAAGCCGAGCAGGGCATGCAGGCGCTCGGCCACCCACACGCCGCCGGTATGGATGCCGACCAGCGCGGTAGCGGCGGCATTGATCCGTGGCCGCATCTGCGCGGCCAGCGCGATGCACAACTGCTCGGCGTCAGGCAACTTCGTGGGCATGGGCTTCCAGCCAGCTTTGCAGGATCACGCGCGCGGCCTCGGCATCGACCTGCGCCTTGCGCTCTTGCCAGTCCATATACGGATTCAAAGAAAGTCGGCGCTGACGGGACGGCGGCCTGGACGAAGAAGCGGACGACAATTCACGCAACGCCGCATCAGCTTCAACGGAACTGAACCGCTCATCAACTTCTTCCACCGGCAACTGAAAGCGGCCGCGCAACTGGTCGGCGAAACGCGCGCAGCGGGCAGTCATTTCATGCGGTGCGCCATCCACATTCAGCGGCTTGCCGACCAGCAGGCGCGCTGGTCGCCACTCGGCAATCAGCTTGCCGATGGCGGCAAACCGTGCGGCGTTGTTTTCGCTGGCGATGCAACTCAGCGCGCGCGCCTGGCCGAGCCGCACTTCGCCGACGGCCACGCCAATTCGCTGGAGTCCGAAATCGAATGCGAGCAGCGTCGCATCACGCATGCCCCGCGACCTCGGAGAGGTTGGCGAAATCCACGCCTAGCCGCTGCATCGCGGCGGCAAGGCGTTCTTCCGTTGGCAGGTCGAACAGGATGTGTTCGTCAGCCTCGACGGTAAGCCAGGTGTTCTGCGCCAGCTCCCATTCGAGCTGCCCGGCCGTCCAGCCGGCATAACCCAGGCTGATCAGCGCTTCCTTCGGCTCACCGGTGGAGCCCATCGCCTGAAGGATGTCGCGCGAGCTGGTCAGCGCGATGTCATCGGTCACTTTCAGCGAACTCTGCCAGGGCTGCGTCTTGCGGTGCAGGACGAACCCGCGGTCAGTCTGCACAGGCCCGCCGGAATACACGGGCAGGCCGGCAAAATGCTGTTCCGGCTCGCCTTCGGTGAGCGGAATGCCAACACGGTCGAAGAGATCGCCCACGCTCATCCCGAGCGGACGATTGACGATGATGCCCATCGCGCCATCCGCGTTATGCTCACACACATAGGTCAGCGTGCGCGAAAAATTCGGGTCGTCCATGGCCGGCATGGCGATGAGAAAGTGATTGACGAGGCGGGTGATTTCCATGGCGTCATTATTGTAATCTGTCATGTCGCTTCCTGCGCAATCCACGTTGAGGCTCTCACGCCGCATGTCTTCCGCACTTGTCTGGTTTCGCCGCGATCTACGCACCCATGATCATGCCGCGCTGTTCCATGCGCTGAAGCAGCATGGCCGCGTGTATTGCGTTTTCGTCTTTGATGTCACGATTCTCGACAAACTGCCCCGCACCGATCGGCGGGTGGCGTTCATTTTGCGCGCAGTGGAAGAATTGGCAGGCGAACTACGCCGCTTGGGTGGCGCCCTTATCATCTTGCAGGGCGACCCGCGCGCAGAAATCCCCAGGCTGGCAGCGCAATTAAATGTTGCTGCGGTGTATGCCAACCGCGATTACGAACCGGCGGCGCGGCAACGTGATGCGGCCGTTGCGGAGAATCTTCGCCGTCTCGCCAGCGCCGCCCGGCTGGATACCATTGCGCATAACTTTTTATCGTTCAAGGATCAGGTGATTTTCGAATGCGATGAAGTGCTCACGCAACAAAGCAAGTCGTTTTCGGTATTCACGCCCTACAAAAATGCCTGGCTGAAAAAACTGACGCCGTTTTATTTGCAGGCTTATCCGGTGACGCGCTATATGGCGCATCTGGCGGCGCCAGCCGCCGTATCACCACCGCCGACTTTATCGGGACTCGGCTTTCTGCCAACCGACCTGGCCAATCTGGCCTTACCCACCCGCATGGCCGGTGCACAAAATTTGTTTCTCGCGTTCGCTGAACGGATGGACAACTACGCCAGCGAACGCGACTTTCCTGCATTGGATGGAACCTCGCATCTATCTGTCCCCTTGCGCTTTGGCACAATCTCCATCCGCCAAGTGGTGGCTTATGCGCATAGCCAACCGGGCAAAGACGCGGCGAACAATGGCGGCTGGCAGTGGGCGGCGTCGACAGGTTGTGACGCGCAACCCTGGTTCCGCATTTTCAACCCCGTGACGCAGTCCGAAAAGTTCGACCCGCAGGGCCGTTTCATCCGCCGCCATGTGCCAGAACTTGCTGCACTGCCCGATCGATTCATCCATGCGCCATGGGCAATGGATGCCACACAACAGGCGCGATGCGGTATCGTACTGGGTCGAGACTACCCGCTACCCGTGGTCGACCATGCAGTTGCGCGGGAGCGGACGTTACAACGCTTTTCCACTGTGAGGAACCCAGCATGAAAACACTGCCAACAAGCCAGACCGGAATACTTGCCACTGCTGCATTTTTCTATCGCTGTAAATCGCTTGCCCGGCAAGCAATCGCCTGCCTGGGTTTGGTCCTCGGACTGCTGGGCGCCTCCCCCGCGCATGCCGACGTACCTGCTGCCGGCACGATGGCGCCTGGCTTTGCCTTGCCTGACCAGGATGGCAAAATCTGGAAGCTGGAAGACTTGCGCGGTAAATGGGTGGTGCTTTATTTCTATCCCAAGGACGATACGCCAGGCTGCACCCAGGAAGCCTGCCAGTTCCGCGATGACCTGCATCTGCTGACCGAACTCGGTGCGCAGGTCATCGGGGTCAGCGTGGATGATTCGGCATCCCACAAAAAATTCGCCGACAAATACCACCTGCCCTTCCCTTTGCTGGCTGATCACACGACGGCCGTTGCCCGCAGCTACGGTGCGATGTCCGACCTGCTGGTCGTCAAGTACGCCAAACGCTATACGTTCTTGATCGACCCGCAGGGCAAGATCGCCAAAACCTATTTGCAGGTGGATACATCGCGTCACTCGAAAGAAATCGCAGACGACTTGAAGAAGCTGAAATAACACCAACCTGCCGGGAAACCTTGCGGCAGATAGCGACGCCTGGAATCTTATTTTTTCAGGCTGTCACGAATCTCGCGCAGCAGCGCAATGTCTTCCGGTGTCGCTGGCGCCTCGGCAGGTGGCGGCCCTTTCAACCGATTGACCAGCTTGATCATCTGGAAAATGACGAAGGCCAGGATCAGGAAATTCAGCGATATGGTCAAAAAGTTGCCATACGCCAGCAATGAAGCGCCGGCCTTGGTCAATGACTCATAAGTCACCGCGCCTTCGACCTGCTTGGCCGGCGGCGACAACTGGATGTACATTTCCGTAAAGCTGATGCTGCCGATCAGCTTGCCGATCAGCGGCATGATGATGTCCTTGACCAGCGAATCGACAATCTTGCCGAATGCGCCACCGATGATCACGCCGACAGCGAGGTCCAGCACATTGCCCTTGATCGCGAAATCACGGAATTCCTGCATCATGCCCATGAAGCATCTCCTTAATCATGTAGTTGTTAAATTTTATGTATATGCCGTGTGCTATGGCCAAGATTGATTATGGCATGCATATTTTGCAATGCCCCAGCCCATTAGCTGACCATTTTTTTCCAGGCAAATAGCCGGGTCGGCAGCCAATCCAAGTGCTTATAAAAACCTAACGCGGCAGGATTATCTGCATCTGCAACCAGTTGTATCCGACCAGCCCCCTTGGCCTTCGCCCATTGCATCGCTTTTTCGAGCAATGCCTTACCTACGCCCTGGCCACGAAAATCATCGCGTACCACCATATCCTCAATCCATACCGAGGGGGCCCCCACAGCGGTTGAAATGACCAACTGGGCACTGACCATCCCGACAACGCCAGCATCTTTGT
>JBAQUE010000123.1:0-14617 GCA_049297315.1 Rugosibacter sp. | reverse complement strand
TGAGGAATTCCAGTGCGAAATGCACGCCTTTCAGGTCGCGGCCGGGAATCGGCAGGTCGCGCGGGTTTTCCGCACCACCCGCCAGCACCATGGCATCGAAATCCTTGCGCAATTGTTCCGGCGTGATGGTTTTTTTTGCATCGCTATGCACGCCAGCCATCAGCTTGGCTTTGGTGACCATGACGCCGGTGGCGAAACTGACGCCTTCGGCCTGCATCTGCGCCATGCGCCAGTCGATCAGCCGCTTGTCCAACTTGAAGTCGGGAATGCCATAACGCAGCAGGCCGCCAATGCGGTCGCTTTTTTCGAACACCGTCACCGCATGGCCCGCGCGTGCGAGTTGCTGCGCGGCAGCCAGGCCCGCCGGGCCGGAACCCACCACGGCAACTTGCTTGCCGGTTTTCTGCGCAGGCGGTTGCGGCACGACCCAGCCATTTTCACCCGCCTTGTCGATGATCACGCGCTCGATGGACTTGATGCCCACCGGCGTGTGCGGAATGTTCAGCGTGCACGCCGCCTCGCAAGGCGCGGGGCAGATGCGGCTGGTGAATTCCGGGAAGTTGTTGGTCGAATGCAGCACCTCGATGGCTTCCTGCCAGTTGCCGCGATACACCAGGTCATTCCAGTCGGGAATGATGTTGTTCACCGGGCAACCGGTGTTGCAGAACGGGATGCCGCAATCCATGCAGCGCGCACCCTGGATCTTCGCCTGCGCGTCGGTCAGGCGCGGCACGAATTCGGCGTAACGGGTCAGGCGTTTGGCGATGGGTTCGTAAGATTCGGCAATGCGTTCATATTCCAGAAATCCAGTGGGTTTACCCATCAAGCGGCCTCTTTAATGCGGGTTGCGGCCATTTCCTTCATGGCGCGACGGTATTCATGGGGGAAAACTTTGACAAACTTGCCCAGCGCGCTGTCCCAGTTGGCGAGCAGCGCCTTGGCGCGTTCGCTGCCGGTCAGTGCGGCATGCCGCTCGACCATGCGCTTGAGCTGAGTTTCATCGGCTTCACCGCCGTGGCGCAATTCATCATCCGCCTGATTCGCGGCGGGCAGCACCTTCTCCAGCGCGACCATTGCGGGATTGCAGCGCTGGGCAAACTGGCCATCCACGTCATACACATAGGCGATGCCGCCCGACATGCCGGCGGCGAAGTTGCGCCCGGTCAAGCCGAGCACGGCCACCGTGCCGCCGGTCATGTATTCGCAACCGTGGTCGCCGGTGCCCTCGACAACGGCCAATGCGCCCGAATTGCGCACCGCGAAACGCTCGCCGGCGACGCCGCTGAAAAACGCCTCGCCTTCGGTCGCGCCATACAACGCCGTGTTGCCGACGATGATGTTGTCGGCTGATGCGCCACGGAATGCCTGGGGCGGGCGCACGATGATGCGCCCGCCGGACAATCCCTTGCCCACGTAATCGTTGCCTTCGCCGGCCAGATCCAGCGTGATGCCGCGCGCCAGGAATGCGCCGAAACTCTGCCCTGCCGTGCCGGTCAGCTTGACGTGAATGCTGTCGTCGGGCAAGCCTGTGCTGCCGAAGCGCTTGGCCACTTCATGCGACAACAGGGTGCCGACCGTGCGGTTCTCGTTCTTGATCTTCGTTTCCATGGTCACCGGCTTGGCATGTTTCAACGCTGGCTCGGCTTGCGCAATCAGGCTGTGATCCAGTGCACGCGCCAGGCCATGATCCTGTATTTCCGTGTTGAACAGCGCCACATCATCGGGTACTGGCGGCATGTAGAAGATGCGCGAGAAATCCAGCCCCTTGGCTTTCCAGTGTTCGATGCCGCTGCGCGTGTCGAGCAAATCAGCACGGCCGATCAGGTCATTGAATTTGCGGATGCCCAGTTGCGCCATCAGTTCGCGCACTTCCTCGGCGACGAAGAAGAAAAAATTCACCACATGCTCGGGCTGGCCGGAAAAGCGTTTGCGCAAGACGGGGTCTTGCGTGGCGACGCCCACCGGGCAGGTATTCAGATGGCATTTGCGCATCATGATGCAGCCTTCGACCACCAGCGGCGCGGTGGCGAAGCCGAATTCGTCAGCCCCCAGCAGCGCGCCGATGACCACGTCACGGCCGGTCTTCATCTGTCCGTCAGCCTGCACGCGGATGCGCCCGCGCAAGCGGTTGAGCACCAGTGTCTGTTGCGTTTCGGCCAGGCCGAGTTCCCACGGCGTGCCGGCATGCTTGATCGAGGAAATCGGCGATGCGCCGGTGCCGCCGTCGTGGCCGGCGATCACCACATGGTCGGCCTTGGCCTTGGTCACGCCTGCGGCCACCGTACCGACGCCGACTTCCGACACCATCTTGACCGAGACGCTGGCCTGCGGGTTGGAGTTTTTCAGGTCATGGATAAGTTGCGCAAGGTCTTCGATCGAATAGATGTCGTGATGCGGCGGCGGCGAAATCAAGCCCACGCCGGGCACCGAATGGCGTAAAAAGCCAATGTACTCGGACACTTTATGCCCCGGCAACTGGCCGCCTTCACCTGGCTTTGCGCCTTGCGCCATCTTGATTTGCAACTGGTCGGCGCTGGCCAGGTATTCCGCCGTGACGCCAAAGCGGCCGGAAGCGACCTGCTTGATCGCCGAGCGCAGGCTGTCGCCTTCCTTCAGCGGAATATCGACCTCGATGCGGCCGGCGCCGATTACGCTGGCCACCGTCTCGCCAGCGCCGACTTTTTCGAAGCGCCGCGGGTCTTCACCGCCTTCACCGGTATTCGACTTGCCGCCAATGCGGTTCATGGCGATGGCCAGCGTGGCATGCGCTTCGGTCGAGATCGAACCGAGCGACATCGCGCCGGTGGCGAAGCGCTTGACGATTTCCTTGGCTGGCTCGACTTCGTCCAGTGGCACGGGCGGCGCGGCCGGCTTGAGCTCGAACAGCCCGCGCAGGGTCATGTGGCGCCGCGTCTGGTCGTTGATGAGCCGTGCATATTCCTTGTAGGTGTCGTATTTTCCGGAACGCGTGGCATGTTGCAGCTTGGCGATCACATCGGGCGTCCACATGTGGTCTTCGCCGCGCACGCGGAAGGCATATTCGCCGCCCGCGTCAAGCATGGTGGACAGCACCTGGTCGGGCGAGAAGGCCGCGCGATGCACGCGCACCGCTTCTTCGGCGACTTCCGCCAGGCCGATGCCTTCGATCTGCGTCGAGGTGCCGGTGAAATAACGGCGGATGAAACCGGAATTCAGGCCGACCGCCTCGAAAATCTGCGCGCCGCAATACGACTGGTAAGTGGAGATGCCCATTTTCGACATCACCTTGTTCAAGCCCTTGCCGATGGCCTTGATGAATTTCTTCTGCGCTTCCTTGGTATCCTTGGCGGACAAATCAGCAATGGTTTCCAGCGCCAGCCACGGACAAACGGCCTCCGCGCCATACCCGGCCAGCAGCGCAAAGTGATGTACCTCACGTGCGGAGCCGGTATCCACGACCAGGCCGGTGCTGGTGCGCAGGCCCTTGCGCGTCAGGTGATGATGCACGGCGGCGCAGGCCAGCAGGGCAGGGACCGCCACCCGCTCACGCGACACGCTACGGTCAGACAGGACGACAATGTTGTAGCCATCCGCCACCGATTGCTCGGCCGCAGTGGCCAGGCTTTGCAAGGCGGCTTCGCAACCGGCGGCGCCTGCGGCCAGCGGATAGGTGATGTCCAGCACCAGCGAATTGAAACGCTTGCCGGTGGCCTTGGCAATGCCTTTCAGGCGCAGGAAGTCTTCATTCGTCAACACCGGCTGGATGATTTCCAGGCGCGGCGTGAGCGGTTCATCCATGCCGTTGGCGATGCCCATCAGATTGGGCTTGGGGCCGATGAAGCTGGTCAGCGACATGACGATTTCTTCGCGGATCGGGTCGATCGGCGGGTTGGTCACCTGCGCAAAAAGCTGCTTGAAATAAACATACAGCGGCTTGTTTTTCGAGGAGAGCACCGGCAGCGCGGCGTCATTGCCCATCGATCCGGTGGCCTCTTCGCCGCTTTGCGCCATCGGCTCAAGGATGAAGCGGAGATCCTCTTGCGTATAGCCGAAAGCCTGCTGCGTATCGAGCAGCGATTCCGCCAGCTTGGGCTTCGCGCCCTTGGCGGCAAGCTCAGGCATGATTTCGGAGAGGAACACACGCGATTCCTCCACCCATTCGGCATATGGCTGTCCGGTGGCGATGGCATGCTTGAGCTCGGCATCGTCGATGATGCGGCCGGCTTCCAGGTCGATGAGGAACATCTTGCCGGGCTGCAGGCGCCATTTCTTGACGATTTTTTCTTCGGGAAATGTCAGCACGCCCATTTCGGACGCCATCAGCACGATGTCGTCATCAGTGATCAGGTAACGCGCCGGACGCAGGCCGTTGCGGTCGAGCGTCGCGCCGATCTGGCGGCCATCGGTAAAGGCGACCGCCGCCGGGCCATCCCAGGGTTCCATCAGGGGCGCATGGAATTCGTAGAAGTCGCGGCGCTCTTCATCGATCAAGCCATTGCTCGCCCAGGCTTCGGGGATCAGCATCATCATCGCGTGGGTCAGCGAATAACCGCCCATGACCAAGAGTTCCAGCGCATTGTCGAAACTGGCCGAGTCGGACTGGCCATCGATGATCAGCGGCCACAGCTTTTCCAGATCCTCGCCCAGCCACTTCGAGCGCATGGCCTGCTGGCGCGCCGCCATCCAGTTGATGTTGCCGCGCACGGTGTTGATTTCGCCGTTGTGGGCGATCATGCGGAAGGGGTGCGCCAGATCCCATGTCGGGAAGGTGTTGGTGGAGAAGCGCTGATGCACCAGGGCGATGGCCGAGACCAGGCGTTCGTCCTGCAGGTCGAGGAAATAGCTGCCAACCTGGGCGGCCAGCAGCATGCCCTTGTAGACGATGGTGCGCGATGAGAGTGATGGAATGTAGAAGCGGTCCGTATCGGCCAGGTTCATGCGGCGCACGGCGTGCTCGACGCGCTTGCGGATAACGAACAGCTTGCGCTCGAAGGCTTCCTGGTCAGCACAGCTGGCATCACGGCCGATGAAAACCTGGCGCACGACCGGCTCGATATCCCTGGCGGCCTGCGCAAGTCCCGTGTTATCGCGCGGCACATCGCGCCAGCCGAGGAAATGCTGTCCCTCTTCATAAATGATACGCGCCATGGCGGATTCGCAAGCCGCACGGCCATTCATGGATTGCGGCAGGAAGACGATGCCGCAGGCATAGGCGCCGGCCGCCGGGAGGGCGATGTCGAGAGCCAGCGCTTCCTCGCGCAAAAACGTATCGGGCAATTGCAAAAGGATGCCTGCACCATCGCCGAGCAATGGGTCATATCCGGTAGCGCCGCGGTGTTCGAGATTCTTGAGAATCTGCAAGCCCTGCGTAACAATCAAATGGCTTTTATGGTTTTTGATATGCGCCACAAAGCCGACGCCGCAAGCATCATGCTCTTGTACGGGGTCGTAAAGTCCTTGGCGTTGGGGGAATACCATCGTGTCATTCCTCGAAAATGCAGCCGGTAAACAGCCGGCAAAAAAGCCGGAGGTTTCTCTCCGGCCTTGGATAGGCTGCCATGATGGCAGTTGAACCTGTAAATATACCGGCAAAGGCCGGCAAACTCAATACGTTGCGGTGCAGCAACCGTGGTTTAAATTTCGCCAATCGAAAACAGGCGGCGGTGCTCCTTCATGGCGTAGCGGTCGGTCATGCCCGCCACATAATCGGCGGTGGCCCGCGACAAGCTCTCGGCAGCCGCCATGTCCTGATATTGCGGCGGCAACAGGCGCGGTTCCGCCATGAAGGCCGAGAACAGGTCGCGGATGATGCGCTGGGCCTTGGTCGTCATGCGCACGACCTGGAAGTGCCGGTATAACTCCTCGCGCAGAAAGGTCTTCAGCGCCCGGTTCTCCAGGTGCATGGCCGGTGAAAAGGCCACCAGTGGCGGCGCGGCATGGATGTCGGAAAGGCTGCTGGGCGAGGCTGCGCTGATGCGCCGCGCCGTTTCAGCGAGCAAATCCGTCACCTGTGCATCGATGATGCGGCGGATGGTCTCATGGATGCGCCGCCGTCCCGCGAGGCGCGGAAAAGCCTGATCAACCTCGGCCAGATGACGGCTGAATAAGCTGACCTCCTGCAACTGTTCCAGCGTAATCAGGCCCGAACGCAAGCCATCGTCAACATCATGATTGTTGTAGGCGATCTCATCCGCCAGGTTGCAGATCTGCGCTTCCAGCGAGGGCTGCTGGCCATCCAGAAAACGCTGGCCAAGCTCGCCCAGTGTGCTCGCACGGGCGGGGGAACAGTGCTTGAGTATGCCTTCACGCGTTTCAAACATCAGGTTCAGGCCATCAAATGCGCCGTAATGCTGCTCCAGCAGTTCGACGATGCGCAGCGACTGGAGATTGTGCTCGAAGCCGCCATACGGCTGCATGCATTCGTTCAAGGCATCCTGGCCGGCATGGCCAAAGGGCGTGTGGCCGAGATCGTGGGCCAGCGAAATGGCTTCGGCCAGGTCGTCGTTCAGGTGCAAGGCGCGGGCAATCGAGCGGGCGATCTGCGCGACTTCGATGCTGTGCGTGAGGCGGGTGCGGAACAGGTCGCCCTCGTGGTTCACGAATACCTGCGTCTTGTATTCGAGGCGGCGAAAGGCCGTGGAATGCACGATGCGGTCGCGGTCACGCTGGAACTCGCTGCGCGCCTTGGGACGCGGCTCGGCCATCTGCCGCCCGCGACTTGCAGCATCGGTGACCGCATAAGGCGCGAGCTCAGCCATCGCAGCAGGCCTCCAGCGTCGCCGCGATGGCCTCGCGCGGGGCCTCCGCATAAGTGACAGCTTCGCCCAGGGATTTAAGCAGCACCAGGCGCAGACGCCCGGCGATGACTTTTTTATCGTGCGACATCAGTTCCAGGTAACGTTCAGCGTCGAACACCGGTCCGCTGACAGGCAAGCCGGCCCGTTGCAGCAGACTGCGTACGCGCGCAACATCTGCCACCGACAACCAGCCGAGACGGCATGACAGGTCGGCGGCCATCACCGTACCGGCGGCCACGGCCTCACCATGCCGCCAGGCGCCATAGCCCATGCCGGTTTCAATCGCATGGCCAAAGGTGTGGCCCAGGTTAAGCAACGCCCGGCCGCCTTCTTTGGCGGTTTCAAACTCGTCAGCGGCAACCACTTCGGCCTTGTTGGCGCAGGAGCGTTCAATCGCCTGCGCCAGCGCATCGGCGTCACGCGCCATCAGGCGTTCCATGTTGTCTTCCAGCCATTCCAGAAACGGCAGGTCGCGGATCAGGCCGTACTTGATGACCTCAGCCAGGCCTGTCGAGAGTTCGTGTGCGGGCAGCGTATTCAGCGTATCAGTATCGGCCAGCACCAGTTTTGGCTGCCAGAAGGCGCCCACCATGTTCTTGCCGCGCGGATGGTTGATGCCCGTCTTGCCGCCGACGGAAGAATCCACCTGCGCCAGCAGCGTGGTGGGAATCTGGATGAATGGCACGCCGCGCTGATAGGTGGCGGCGGCAAATCCGGTCAGGTCGCCGATCACCCCGCCGCCGAGCGCAATCAACGTCGTGCTGCGGTCGCAGCGCGCGGAGAGCAGCGCATCGTAGATGAGGTTGAGCGATTCCCAGGTCTTGAATTCCTCGCCATCCGGCAGGATGATCGGCGTGGCGCCAACGCCGACTTTTTGCAAACCGTCGAGCAATGCATTGAGATACAGGGGTGCTATGGTCGCATTACTTATCACCGCAGCCTGTGCTCCGCGCAGGTGAGACCTGATGATTTCAGCCTGCTGCAACAAGCCACTACCGATCAGGATCGGATAGCTGCGTTCCGCCAGGGCGACGTTCAGGCGGCGCATCGTTTGCGTAACTCGCGTTCGACTTGCGTCACCAGATGGAAAACGCTGCCGCCGCCACTGGTCATTACTAAATCCGCGACATCCTGATACAACGGGTCGCGCTGGGCGAAGAGTTCCTCAATCCGCATCAGGGGGTTCGCTACCTGCAGCAAAGGCCGGTTGGCATCTTGCCGGGTGCGCTCGAAAAGTACGCGCGGCGCCACCCGCAAATAAATGACCATGCCGTTTTTTTTCAACTCAGCCCGGTTTTCTGGCCTTATCACTGCGCCACCACCAGTCGCCACCACCAGATTTGATTGCTGCGCCAGATCGGTCAGTACGCGGGATTCATGGTCGCGAAATCCCGCCTCGCCCTCAGTCTCGAAAATTACCGGGATCCTGAGGCCAGTCCGCACTTCTATTTCATGGTCGGCATCCACAAACTGGCGGTGCAAGCGGCGCGCCAGATGACGGCCCACGGTCGATTTGCCGGCGCCGGGCATGCCCACCAGGTAGATGTTTTCGCTGGGATTCACAGGCGAATTGTAGCAGCGCAAACACAAAGGGCCGACAGTGCCGGCCCTTTGTTGAAGTTACCGTACTACCGTTGCGCCAAGGTATCCGTGACAATCCGTGGCGTGATGAAGACCAGCAACTCGGAACGCGTGACATTGCGTGTTTTGGCCTTGAACAAAAAGCCGACATAGGGCAGGTCGCCAAGGAAGGGCACGCGCTCCTCCGAGTTGATGTCATTGTCGCGGGCGAAGCCGCCAATCACCACTGTGCCGCCATTATCGACAATCACATTGGTATTCAAGGTGTTGGTATCCAGGCTGCCGGTTGTGGCATTGGTGATAGTGCTTTTGGTTATTTTCAACTCCATGCCGATCTTGTTATCCGGCGTAATCGATGGTGTGACGTCCAGCGTCAATGGCGCAGAAAAGGTTTGATAGATGGGCAAGCCGGTTTGCGCATTGACGCCTGTCAATATCGTGACTTGTTGCGTATTGTCAATCTTGGCATTCTTGCGGTTTTGGGTCACTACACGTGGTGCGGAAATCGTCTTGTTCTTGGAGTCGGACTCAGCGGCCAGCAGTTCCATGGAGAGTAGCCTTGTGGCGGCGCTGTTAAATAACATCAGGTTGATCGCGGTTGTCCCAGCCGTGTTGAAATTGGTGCCAAAGCCTTGGGTTGAGGTGCGGATCAGCGATGGTGTGGCTGGCGCCCCAAATGCATCTACATTGCTGAGATTGCCTGCTGTGGTACCCAGAGAACCCTTGATGCCGCCCCCTGGTGAAGCAACACCGCTAGCGAAGTACTTCAGTCGTACGCCCAGGGAATTCGAAAAGCCGGTTGAGGCTTCAACAATGCGGGCCTCGATCATCACCTGCTTGGGTGGCACGTCAATGTTGCGGATGACTTCACGAATTTCTTCGATCACCGAGGCAATATCTCTTACGAATATCTGGTTGGTAGCGGGATGCGACGTGATATTTCCGCGTGGCGAAAGCATACCTCCCCCCTTGCTGGAATTACCGGCAGAACTTCCCGCTGGTGGTGAATCTGCGCCATTCACAGGGGGAGGCGCTGCTGGCGCGGTGGGAGATGCTTGAGTAAGGCCTTTTTTCACGAGAGATTCGACATCCGCTGTTTTCACATAGTTAAGCTTGAAGGTTTCCGTCACCAGCGGCGCGGTATCGTTTGCCCGCGCTAATTCATCAGCCATATCCTGATCACGCTTTTGCAACGCGGCCCGGTCACCAAATACGATGACATCGTTGCGCACCCGCATCGCGGCATTGACTTGCGTCATGACAATTTCAAGCGCCTGGTCATAGGGCAGATTATCGAGGTTGACCGTAATGCGCCGTCCATTCAACGACGGGTCGATCAGCACATTCTTGCCGGATATTTCAGCGAGCGTGCGCAACACCATGGTGGCATCGGCGTCAAAAAAGTTGATGGACACCCTCTGTCCTTCTTGCCCGGTCTGTACCAGCTTGTTGGCTTCATCAGCGGGAATCGGCTTGATTTCAATGGTCAGCCGGTTGTTGGCTACACTAGCCTGATGAAACCAGCGGCCGCGGGCGGCGATGCTCAGGCGGGTCAGGTCGCCCATGGCTTGTGAGGTGATGGTTGTCACGGGTGTCGCAAAGTCGTTCACATCGCGGCGGCTCTGCAGGCGTTCAGGCAATTCCACATTACGCAGCTCAACTGTCACCTCATCGCCAACGCGGCGAATATCGACAGGTACCGAACCATCGGTCAGATCGACCGTGATGACGGCATCGCCTTCCGGACTGCGGCGGAAGGCGATATCGCGGACAGTTGCAGCCGTGTCCGCAGCAATCGCCATGGCCTTCGGCGCTGCTGGCTGATAGACGCTAGGCGCCGGTTCCTGACTGGACGCAATGGTGTGCGTCTGGAGCCTGATGAACAAGACATCGCCAACAATTTCGCTGGAAAACTTGGTCGGGCGATAAAGATTCAGAACAAGACGGGTCAGCTTGTCGGTTTGCACCAGGTTCAGGCTTTTGAGGTCGCCTGTCAGTATCTTCTGGGATGACTGGCCGGATTGATTGTCGGTCTCGGGAAAATCAAACACGACCCGTGGCGGTTCGACCACGCTCCAGTTGCCCGGCAGGGATTTCAGTGGGGCCGACATCTGCACCTTGAGCAGCACCTGATCGCCCTCTTGCCCGACCTGAATTTGCTTGATCGAGTTTTCGGCGGCTATTGATTCACCGGCTAAAACCAGGCAAAAACCGGTCAAGGCCAAAGCCAGCAGATGTATTTTTTTCAATTGGTTTTTCACTGAGGTACTCCCACTTTGGGAACAGAAAGCGTTTTTTCCTGTTCAACCCACGCGCCATTGATATCCTTGATGGTTTCACGCACTGTGACGCCATCCTTGGTTATCGCCATGATTTTTCCGAAATTCTGGCCCATGTATTCGCCCACTCGCACATTCTTTGGCTTGTTCGGTGGCGGGGTCTGGATCAAGGCATACGGCGATTTGCCTGACAAAATGATGCCCACCACTTTCAAGTCTTCCAAGGGGAAGCTTTCCAGCGGCTGTAGTGGCCGATTACGGTCTGGAGCAGTTTTATCCAGGGATGCATCCACGGTAACAATTTTGCCGGGGGAAAATGGTGAAAGCAGCGATTCCGCTTCGTAAGCTACCGGTGGAAAAGGCTTGATTTCAGGCAATGGCGCCACCCGGCCACGCATATCTTTCGCCTGTTCCTGCATCCATTCCTTGATGTCCTGATGGTCTTCGGACGCGCAACCAGCTAGCAAGAGCAGGCAAGACAGGGGGAGAAGGTATTTCATTATTTCTTCGCCTTCTTGTTTTGGGCGTTGCGTTTGGCCAATTCTTCCTGATCCAGGTAGCGGAAGGTTTTTGCCATCGTCTTGAGAGTCAGACTCCCGTCTTTACTATTGGGAGCAAGCGCTAGATTAATATCGTTAAGCGTGACAATTCGCGGCAATTTGGCAATATCACCCGTAAATGAACCAATGTCATGGTAACTGCCGATCAGCGTCAAGGTTATCGGCACTTCGGCATAAAAATCCTTCACCGCCTCACCACCGGGCTTGAACAGTTCAACAGACAAACCGCGGCTTTGCGCCGCTTTGTTGATGTCGACCAGCAGGTCGCCCATTTCGGAACGGTTGGGCAATTGTTGCAACAGTGCGCCGAATGAGCGGTCAATTTCAGCCAGCTGGCGACGGTATTCCTCAAGATTGACGGCCTGGGTTTTCTTGCCGACCCATTCTTCCTTCAGGCTGTTTTCCTGTGTTTTTTTGGTATCCAGGTCTTCCATCTGCACTTTCCAGCCAAACCACCAGGCTGCGCCAAGCAGGAGGATAAACAGGCCAAGCAGGATCACGATGCGCGGCGCAAGCGGCCAGAGACCTGGATCCTTGGGATCCAGCGTATTGAAGTCCTGGGCTAGCTGCTGAAAGTCAAGCAGCGGTTTTTTTGGCGATGCGGCTTCAGCTTTCGGTACGTGATCCCCGACAGGCATGTACTTTTTGCTGAACAGGGCGGGTAGCTTCATTTCTTCCCTCCTCGTGGTGGAGCCACCGTGTCCCCTGTTGTCTGGCGAGTGACAAAAGTGCTGATACTAAAAGCATTGAGGCGCCGGTTGCCGACTACTTCCGCCTTGGTTTCAATCAGCGTTGAGTTTTCCAGTAATGGCGACTCATCAAGATTATTCATCAAGGTGGTTATGCGGGCATTTGACTGGGCCACGCCGGCGAGTGCAATTTTTTGTCCCGTTTGTACCAGGCTGCGCAGATAAATGCCCTCCGGAACTTGCGTAGCCAGCGTATTGAACAAATGTACTGTTTCTGTCCGGTTTGCTTGCAGGGCTTCAATGATCCGTTTTCTTGCCAGTAGCGAGTCAGTCTGACCCTTGAGCTTTTTGATCTCGGCAATATCCTTGTCCAGAACGGAAATTTCTTGCTGAAGAAACTCGTTCTTGGCGGACTGCACATCAATCTGGCGGCTGATAATGCCAAAACCCAGGAACCAGATAAGCCCTGCCAGTATGGAGACCAGTCCTATCAGGACATAAAACTGCTGCCGTCGTGCGCGGCGCGCTTCTTCTCGATGGGGCAGAAGATTGATTTTGATCATTGGTCAAACTTTCTCAGGGCGAGGCCGCATGCCACCATCAATGAGGGGGCATCCGCCGTTAGCTGCTTGGCCCGTATGCGTGGCGAGATCGCCATTCCCGCAAAAGGATCCGCCAGCAAGGTATGGATGCCTGTACGCTGGGCTACGCTTTCCACCACGCCAGGAACCAGCACCGCGCCTCCTGCAAGAATGATGTGATGTATTTCATTGTGCGGCGTGGAAGTGAAGAAAAACTGTAACGCCCGGGCGACCTCTTGAGCCAGGTTTTCAACGAACGGGTGGAGGATTTCTGCCGCGTAATTATCCGGCGGAGTGTCTGAACGTTTGATGCTTTCAGCCTCTTCCGGACTCAAGCCATAGGCACGCATAATGTCGTCGGTCATCTGTGATCCGCCAAAAGCCTGCTCACGCCCATACAGTTGCTGGCCATCTTTCATGATGGTTACCTTCGTTGCCGAGGCGCCAACATCTATCAACGCGATAATCCGCCCGTCGCCGCCCTGGGGTAGTTGTTTGATCACCAGCTCGTAGGCAGCCTGGATTGCATAAGACTCAATATCCATCACGAGCGGTTTCAATTCCGCCATTTCGGCGACCGCTACCCTGTCCTCGATTTTTTCCTTGCGCGATGCGGCAAGCAATACTTCGACTTCATCAGGATTTGAGGGCGAGGGGCCGATGACCTGGAAGTCCAGATTGACTTCTTCCAGCGCGAAAGGCAGATACTGGTTTGCTTCCGATTCAACCTGAAGTTCCATTTCCTGCTCGCGCAGATTGGCGGGAAGGGTAATCTTCTTGGTGATGACTGCAGCGGTGGGTACAGCCAGCGCCACATTGCGGGTGGAAGTGCCGAGGCGCTTCCAGCACCGCTTGACAGCCTCGGTGACGATTTCAAGCGCGGTCATGTTGCCATCAACCACAGCATCTTTCGGCAGCGGTTCGATCACGTAGCGCTCCACCCGCGGCTCTCCGTTACCGGCATCAACCATCTCAACCATCCTGACTGCAGTTGAACTGATATCCAAACCAATCAGTGGGCGCAGTCGCGGATTGAAAATGGCTTTAAGCGATGAGATATCGATCTGCAACAGTTTTCCTTTGAAAATAGCGCACTACGGGGAATATACACAATTTACTTGAAATACTAGCAACAAGGTTATTCACTGTAAAGCTAAATTATTATCAAGCTTGGCATCCGTTGGCCATTTTGGTGCCATGAATATAATGCATCATGCCGTCCTTTTCATTCTTTTCTATCCTCCCGTGACCTTTCTTCCCTTTCCATCCTTGGCGACGCCTGTCCGCTGGGTGTTGTTCATCCTTTTGCTGCTGGGCGGTGCGGTACTAAGCATTGCAGCGCTGATCGGCATCGTGGTGGTGATCGCCTATCCGCAGCTTCCTTCGCTGGAGGTGCTGGCTGATTACCGGCCAAAAATTCCGCTACGCATCTATTCCAGCGATAACTACCTGATCGGCGAGTTCGGCGAAGAGCGCCGCGATTTCGTGCATATCCAGGCAGTACCGCTGGTCATGAAACAGGCTATCTTGGCTGCCGAAGACGAGCGGTTTTACCAGCACCCGGGTGTCGATACCCTGGGCGTATTGCGTGCGGCCTATGCCAATCTGGTCAGTGGCGGCAAGCAGCAGGGCGCATCCACCATCACCATGCAGGTGGCGCGCAACTTTTTCCTGTCCACCGAAAAAACCCTGACGCGCAAGCTGTATGAGGCCTTGCTGGCCATCAAAATTGAGCACAGCCTGTCCAAGGACGAGATTTTCCAGCTCTATATCAACCAGATTTACCTGGGCCAGCGTTCTTATGGATTTTCCTCCGCCGCGCAAATCTATTTCGGCAAGCCCCTGAAAGATATTACCGTGGCGGAAGCGGCCATGCTGGCGGGTTTGCCCAAGGCGCCCTCGGCCTACAATCCGGTAGCCAATCCGAAACGCGCCAAGCTAAGGCAATACTATGTGCTGCGGCGCATGTTTGCATTGGGCTTCATCAATGCCGGCCAGTTGCAGCAGGCGCAGGAGGCGGTTTTGCTGGTCAAGCATGATGCCAACGATTTCGGGCTGCATGCCGACTACGTGGCTGAAATGGCGCGCCAGATTACGGCTGAGCGCTTCCCCGATAATATTTACAGCCGTGGTTACCGGGTGATTACCACC
>JBAQUE010000122.1:0-7205 GCA_049297315.1 Rugosibacter sp. | reverse complement strand
CGCAAGTCGAACGCTTGTGCATGGTATGCGATATGGCTATCAATGCCACGGGGAAAATCACCCGCTACCGGTTTTATCCGGCGGTGATGTTTTCCCATGCCCGGCTGACTTACACGGAAGTTGCGGCAGCGTTGTATGACAAGGATGCGGCAGCCTGCGCAAAGCTGGCACCGGTGCTGCCGCATCTGGAGACACTGGATGCGCTGTACCGGCAGTTGGCCAAAGCGCGGGGGAAACGCGGCGCGATTGATTTTGAGACCATCGAGACGCGCATGGTGTTCGATGACCATGGCAAGATTGAACGCATCGAACCCTATGAGCGCAATGACGCGCATCGGGTCATTGAAGAATGCATGCTGGCGGCCAACGTCTGTGCTTCCGAGTATTTGCATGCGCAGGAACATCCGACCCTGTATCGCGTTCACGAAGGGCCGACGCCGGAGCGGCTGGTGAAGTTGCGTGACTTCCTCGGGACGTTTGGCTTGCAGCTGGGCGGTGGCGATGAACCGACCGCGAAGGATTATGCCAAGCTGCTGGAAAAAATCGGCCAGCGGCCTGACCGGCAGTTGCTGCAAACCGTGATGTTGCGCTCATTGCGGCAGGCGATTTACAGCCCGGACAATGTGGGCCATTTTGGCCTGGCGTATGACAGCTATACCCATTTCACATCACCGATCCGCCGTTATCCGGACTTGCTGGTGCATCGCGCCATAAAGTCGGCGCTGGCGGAACGGCGCTATGAGCCGGGTGACTGGGAAGCCATCGGCCTGCATTGCTCGATGACCGAGCGCCGCGCCGACGATGCGACGCGCGATGTCGAATCCTGGCTCAAGTGCTACTACATGCGTGACCGCGTGGGCGAGGTTTTCGAGGGCAGTATTTCTTCGGTAGTGCCGTTCGGGATTTTTGTCGCGCTGGACAATATTTTTGTCGAAGGCCTGGTGCATGTATCAGACCTGGGGCAGGATTACTTCCATTTCGACGAAAAAACCCACGCCATGGTGGGCGAGCGCAGCGGCCGCCGTTTCCGGTTGTCCGACCGCGTCCAGGTGCAACTGGTGCGCGTGGATATGGAAGCCAGCAAAATCGATTTTCGCCTGGCGGAGACGCCCGTGGCGGGGCGCAAAAGGTGATCGGTCAGTGGTGGGGAGCGAGGTGCGCAAGCAGGCGCGGCAATAGCTGCTTTTCCGCTTGGCCGGTGAGCTCCTTCACCAGTTGATCGGCGACGCCGTCGGTCACCTTCAGGACAGCCTCGGGCAATTCTTCCGCCAGCCAGCGCGCAAGCTCTTGATGTACCGCATCCAGTTGGGCCTGGTTGAATGATGCCGCAACGGGCAACGGGCCGGTGATGACTTCCGTCAGTAGCGGCAGGCCATCTTCCTCATCCATGGCATCCTGGCTTACCGCATCGAAAACAATTTCAGGCGCGGCCTCGACAGGTGATGTTGAAGCGTTCGCCGACGAGGCGATGAACACCCGTCGCCGTTGTATTGGCCGGTTGGCTCCGGCGCTTAGTATCGGGTCATCTGACATGATTCACGGCTTGCCAGCGAGGTCATGGCTTTCCAGCGGATAGCCTTGTTCGCGGTAGAAACGGAAGCGTTCACGGCCGGGCAGGCGGACATCATCATTCAGGCTGATGATTTCGGTCATGTGCGCAAACTGGTCGAATCCCGGGGGGATCTCATTCGACAGGTTGACCAGATGCCGGTCGTGCGACACGGTATCGAGATGGGTGGCGATGAGTACCGGTGTTTCTTCCGCCAAAGCCGAACCTGCTTGGCAATGCGGCGTGAAGCCCGTCGCCACAGCAGTCCATAGCAGGCGATCCAGGGCATCCGCCTGCGCTTTCAGCGGTGCGTAGACAACGCATGGCCCATGTGCAGGCGCATCGCTGCGCTGGGCATCGGCAATCCATTGGGCTGCCGCTTGCAGCCGGTCATTTGCGCCGTGAAAGAAGCTGATGCGGGTCATTTACGTTTGCTTTTCCCGGCAGCCTTGGATGCCTGGCTGGCACGCGACAACAAGAACTGCGTGAGCAATGGGACAGGCCTGCCCGTCGAGCCTTTTTCCTTGCCGGAGCGCCACGCGGTACCGGCGATATCCAGATGCGCCCACGCGTATTTTTTCGTAAACCGCGACAGGAAACAGGCCGCCGTAATGGAGCCGGCGGCGCGGCCGCCGATGTTCGCCATATCGGCGAAGTTGCTCTGCAACTGTTCCTGATAATCCTCCCACAAGGGCAGATGCCAGGCGCGGTCGCAGGCTTGCTGTCCGGCATCGAGCAATTCATTGGCCAACCCGTCATTGTTGGCGAGCAGTCCCGTGGCCACATGGCCGAGGGAAATCACGCAGGCGCCCGTCAAGGTCGCCACATCAACCACACAGGCAGGGTCGAAGCGTTCCACATAAGTCAGCGCGTCACACAGCACCAGCCGACCTTCGGCATCGGTGTTGAGAATTTCGACCGTCTGCCCGGACATCGAGGTAATGATGTCTCCCGGCTTTGAGGCCGCACCATCCGGCAGGTTTTCGCTGGCCGGAATGACGCCGATGATGTTCAATGGCAGCTTCATCACCGCTGCGGCCTTGAGCGTACCCAAGACACTGGCGGCGCCGCTCATGTCGTATTTCATTTCGTCCATCTCGGCGCCAGGCTTGAGTGAAATGCCGCCGCTGTCAAAGGTGATGCCCTTGCCGACCAGGACGATGGGCTTGCTGCCTGTGGCGCCGCCACGATGGTGCATGATGATGAATTTCGGTGGTTCGCGTGAGCCGCGCGAGACGGAGAGCAGGGTGTTCATGCCCAGCTTTTCCATGGCGCTACGGTCAAGTACTTCAACTACCAAGCGATGGCTTTTGGCCAACTTTTTAGCTTCACTGGCCAGGTAGGTCGGGGTGCAGATATTGCCCGGCAGGTTGCCCAGGTCTTTCGCCAGCTTCATGCCTGCGGCTATCGCCAAGCCTTCGGCCAAAGCGGTTTTGGCTGCAGCTAAATCAGTGTGCTGACTGATGCAAAAGGACAATTCCTTGAGTGTCTTGTTAGCCGCTTCCGGTTTGGATTTAAGCTGGTCGCAACGATACAATGCTTCTTGTGTGGCCAGCACGGCCTGGCGGATTTTCCATGTGACATCACGGTTCTTGACTTCAAGGTCAGTCAGGTAGTTCGCGCCATCAGCGGCGCCGGTCTTGCCCAGTTGCCGGGTTGCCGCGGTAATCGCCGTGCGATAAGCTTTATCGCCAAACTCTTTCTCTTTGCCTAGCCCAACCAGCAGGATGCGTTCCGCTTTTGCGCCCGGCTGCTTTTGCAATAACAGTGTCGAACCAAGTTTTCCATCCATGTCTCCCCGGCGCAAGGTGTCGCTGAGATAGGCGTTGATAGACTGGTCAAGGATTTTGGCGGTAGCCGACAGTGTTTGATTTTCATAAACGCCAACAATCACGCAAGCGCTGCGCAGCTTTTCTGGCGCTTCATTTTTTATGCTAAATTCCAAAAGGTTCTCCTTGGGGATTGCTGATATAGATAACGAGATGAAAATAACAAGGAATATGGAAAATCACCAAGCCGCCGAGTTTCCTTGTTGCGGTTCCGATTCTCCCCAAGTTCGCTCGAGAAGTCAAAAGCAGGCCTTTGCATACCGATGATTTTCCAACGTGCCGCCATCCGGGAGTTTACCCATACAGCGGTGGCGGTATTCACCGCACTGCTGGCTATCCTTGTGACGATCATGCTAATCCGCCTTCTGGGACAGGCCGCAGGTGGCAAGCTAGACCCAGAAGCGGTTACTGCATTGCTCGGCTTCACGGCGATTGGTTACCTGCCGGTACTTCTTTCGCTGACCCTGTTCATTTCGATATTGATGACTTTATCACGCTGGTATCGCGACTCTGAAATGGTGATCTGGCTGAGTTCCGGCATGCCATTAACAGCATGGATAAAACCGGTATTCAAATATTCCTTTCCGCTCATACTGGGTATTGCTTTGCTTTCTTTGTTGCTCGCACCCTGGGCGATGCACCAGAGTGAGGCCTATCGTCAAAAGCTGGATAGCCGGGGGGATGTTGCACGTATTTTGCCCGGTGCATTTAATGAGTCAGCATCGGGTGACCGGATATTTTTTGTTGAGAGTGTCGCCGGCCAGGAAGGCATTGTCAAAAATGTATTCGTCAGTTCAGTGCAACAAGGGCGCCTGGGTGTCATGGCTACAGCGCAAGGGCGCACCGAAACGATGCCGAATGGGGACAAGTTCCTGGTACTTGACCGCGGACGCCGTTATGAAGGCGCTGCGGGGACACCCGAATACCGCGTCATGGAGTTTGACCGTTACGCCTTGCGGATTGAAACAAAAGAGGCGCGTGGCTTTGCCGATTCACCGCGCACCAAGCCCCTGCTTGATCTGGTGAGGGATTCCCGGCCAGAGTCGAAAGCCGAGCTGTTATGGCGGTTGGGAATTCCCCTTGCAGCATTAAATCTGGCTTTTTTCGCCATACCATTTTCATTTGTCAATGCGCGGGCAGGACGCACGAATAACCTTGTTTTTGCATTGCTGACCTACATGATCTACAGCAATCTGTTGAGTGTCAGCCAGGCTTGGGTGGCACAGGGAAAGATTCGTTTTGAACTGGGTGTCTGGATAATACATTTCGTGATGTTCCTGTTACTGGCCTTGCTGTTTTACTATCGGCAGAATCCACTGGTTTGGGCAAAAATGCGATGGCGCTAAAGCTAAAGCTTTACGAACGCCATCTGGCGCGGGAAATCTACGCATCAACTGTGCTGGTTCTGCTGGCTTTCCTGATGCTGTTTGCGTTTTTTGACTTGATACATGAACTGGAAAGCATAGGTAAAGGGGGCTACAAGCTTGAGCATGCCTTGGGATATGTTGTCTTGACCATGCCAGGGCGTTTGTATGAATTGTTTCCGGTAGGTGTACTGATTGGCGCCTTGTATGCTCTGACCATGCTCGCTCGGTATTCAGAGATTACGGTGCTCAGGACAGCCGGATTATCGACTGGGGATTTTTTGGTTTCTTTGGGGCGAATCGGACTGGTTTTTACTGTGGCGACATTGCTGGTAGGGGAGTTTTTGGTGCCATTCTCCGAGCAGGCCGCGCAACAACTAAGACTTAAAGCGCAGGGGACTTTGGTTGCACAGGAATTCCGCTCTGGGTTATGGGTGAAAGATGACCGATCATTTGTGAATGTGGGCGAAGTTTTTCCGGATTCATCCTTGAGGCGTTTGCGGATATTCGAATTCAATGAGGGTTTCCAGCTACGCTCCATCAGTGAGGCAAAACAGGGCCGTTACCTTTCCGAAGGTCAGTGGCTGTTGAGTGATGTGACACGTACAAATTTCCTTGGAGATGCGGCACGAGTGGAGCATCTTGATGAGTCTCCTTGGAAGACTGCGCTCAATCCTAATATTTTGTCGGTATTGATGGTAGACCCAGGACGCATGTCTCTGCTTAATTTGGTCAATTATGTGCATCATTTGCGTGGCAATCAGCAGAAGACCGAGCGCTATGAAATAGCCATCTGGAAAAAATTAATTTACCCGCTGGCCGCGCTGGTCATGATGGCGCTGGCCTTGCCGTTTGCCTATATGCAGGATCGTATGGGGGTAACCAGCCTGCGGATTTTTGCGGGCGTCATGCTGGGCATTGGGTTTCACATGCTGAATGGATTGTTTTCCAGTCTTGGGATAATCAATAATTGGACACCATTTCTTTCTGCTATCACACCGAGTACTTTCTTCATGCTTGTTGCGGGAGGAATGCTTTGGTGGGTTGAGCGGCGTTGAATTAAGAATGCTTGGCTTTGAAGACTATTTGCGTGCCTGCCAGCCGATCGTGCAGAAACTGACGATCACGGTCAAATAGCGCCCAGATGAGTCCGGCGAAGAAATAAATAACACTTGGCCAAGCCAGTACATAGCGTAGAACCAACCTCAAAAACGAGGGCCCAGTATGCTGATCGGAGACCAATTGAAGTTGCCATGTCTGCATGGCAAGTGTTTGTCCTCCATGATGCCAGTACCAGACGAAGTAAATGCCCAGCACCAGAAAAACATGGCAGAACAGAAACCAGCCGGGTAATACGATGTGCCCAAGCATGCCCAGGAGCAAGTGGGGCAGCATAAATGTAACGGAGAGTACCCCGAGGAGAAGCAATCCTTCGTAAGCCATGCTTGCAAGACGCCGCTGCAAGCTGGGTAGTCTGGGTGCCGGTACAGGCGTATTGGATAAAGACATGCCGGTTAGCGGGTGGCGTCCGGACTTGGGGTATCGCTCAATGGCGTTGCTGGAGGGGGACTTGAATTTCTTTTCGCCGATGAGATGGGCTTTACCCGGGTTTTGGGCGCATTTTTCTTGCGTGCCGCCTCAGCTTTCAGGCGCAGCTTTTCATTTTCTGGAAGTCCCTGATATTCTTGCCATTTTTGTTTTATTCTGGCCTTTTTTTCCGGGGATGTTCGCTGTATCGACTTGTACTTTTCCCTGGCAAGTTTGCGTTCTTCAGGGGTGAGTTTTACCCATTCAGCCATGTGGTGCTGGGTGCGTATTTGTTCTTCCTGCCCCATGGAGGGATATCGTTGGGCAATCGCCAGCCATTTTTTTCGACGAAAATCGTCCATGCCATTCCATCTCGCGGCAAGTGGGGCAAGTATTCTCTGCTGGTTGGCATCCAGCTCCGACCACGATGGCTGCACTTGTTGCGAGGTAAAAGCATGCCCCGGCACCGAAGTGAGAAACAGGGCTATTGTGAGGATGATGAGGAAGTAGGGTCGAGCCATGCTTGAAAGCCGGGGTCAAGATATGCGGATGGGGGTAACTCATCGGTCAGGAGGGCGCTGTCAATTTCGTCGCGTTCCTGCGCCTGTTCGATGCTATTCCAATAGTAGATGCCGGCTGTACCAACACTGAGGACAATAACGATAGCCAGGCTACGTGCATGGCCGTAAAGCTGATGGCCTACCCAGCTGGAGAAGCCAGCAGGCACAAAGCCAGTGTTCGTGGCTGCGGCTTCCCGATGCGCAAGGGCGATTTGGCGGGCTTGATGCAGGCGTACCTGTACATCCGCATCAAGTGACACAGTTCCCTGGTTCAGGATCTGGCGAATTTTGTATACGAACCCGGTGTCTTCATTCATAGCGATATGCCTTTTCCTTTCAGCGCCTTGGATAGGGTGTGTGTCGCTCGTGAGCAATG
>JBAQUE010000121.1:0-4501 GCA_049297315.1 Rugosibacter sp. | reverse complement strand
GCTGTCCATGCTGGAACGTTGATGCAAGCGGATTGAGGGGTTATCCATAAGATGGCGGGCAGCGCTAACGCACATAGTTCCGATGAGCCGCCACTCCCACCCGCTCCTCGCGGGGAGGTTCTATCCGGATCGCTGCGCCCGGTTGTTACACAGCGCACTTGCTTAAGTCTTTCATGTTAAAACAGGCTGTACATCGAGGGAGGAAATGACATGCAAGTCAAGGAAATTCTCGCCATCAAGGGTGCGGTGTTGTACACCATCGCGCCCGAGCGCACGCTGGCGGATGCGATCACCGTCATGACTGGGCAGGACGTCGGCTCGCTGGTGTGCTTCGCGCGCGGCAAGATGGCCGGCATGCTGACTTTCCGCGAAGTCTTGAACGCCGTGCAGGCGCATGGCGCGGATTGGCAGCGGGTGGCGGTGGCCGAGGTGATGGTGGCCAAGCCGTTTTGCGCCAGCCCGGACATGGAGATGGATGAATTGCGCCGCCTGATGGTGGAGCACCATCAGCGTTATCTGCCCGTGATGGATGGCGATACGCTGATGGGTGTGGTCTCGTTCCATGATGTGGCCAAGGCTGTCCTGGAAGAGCAGAGTTTCGAGAACAAGATGCTGAAAGCCTATATCCGCAACTGGCCGGAAGAAAAAAACGATTAGAAAAACAGTCAGGCGATTGGGCTTGTCCGGCAGGCTGGATGCTGCGGGAAGGAGGACAGAGTGGAAAAAATCTGGCTGAACAGCTACCCGGCGGGCGTACCTGCCGAGATTGATGTCAACGCTTACGCTTCCCTGGTGGATTTCCTGGAAGATTGCGTGCGCCAGTACGGGCAGCGCACTGCCTTCGTGTGCATGGGCAAGGGCATCAGCTATGCCGAACTGGATCATTTGTCGCGCGACTTTGCTGTCTACTTGCAAGTTGTTCTCGGCCTGCAAAAAGGTGCGCGCCTGATGCTGATGATGCCCAACTGCTTGCAGTATCCGGTGTGCCTGTTTGGCGCGTTGCGCGCCGGGTGCACGGTGGTCAATTGCAACCCGATGTATACGCCGCCTGAGCTGGCGCATCAGCTCAAGGATTCGGGCGCGGAAGTCATTGTCATCCTGGAAAATTTTGCCCATGTCCTGCAAAAAGTGGTTGTCAATACGCCAGTGGAACATGTGCTGACCACGCAACTGGGTGATTTGCTGGGGGTAGTCAAAGGCGGCGTGACCAACTTTGTGGTCAAGCATGTCAGGAAAATGGCGCCGGCCTGGTCGCTGCCGATGGCGCAAAGTTTGCCGGTTGCATTGCGCCAGGGCGCGGCGAAGCGGAGCGACAAACGCTGTGCGAAGGCGCCGCTCACGCAGGGTGACATTGCCTTCCTGCAATACACTGGCGGCACGACGGGCGTGGCCAAAGGGGCAATGCTCACGCAGCGCAACATGGTGGCGAACCTGTTGCAGGCGAAAAGCTGGATTGCGCCAGGTCTCGGCGCGGAGCCGCAACTCATCATTACCGCCTTGCCGCTTTACCATGTGTTTGCGCTGACGGCGAATTGCCTGACCTTCATGGCGCTGGGCGCGACCAATGTGCTGATTACCGACCCGCGGGATATTCCGGGATTCATCAAAGTGCTGGCGAAATACAAATTCACCGCGCTGACTGGCGTGAATACCTTGTTCAACGCCTTGCTCAACCATGCGGATTTTGCACGGCTGGATTTCAGCCATTTGCGCATTGCGCTGGGCGGCGGCATGGCCGTGCAGCGTGCGGTGGCGGAACGCTGGAAGCAGGTCACCGGCAAGACGCTGATCGAAGCTTACGGCCTGACCGAGACATCACCGGCCGTGGCCATCAACCCGATTGATCTTGATGGTTTCAATGGCGCGATAGGCCTGCCGCTGCCTTCGACCGATATCGCCATTCGCGATGAAGCGGGACATGATGTGCCTCTAGGCGAGGCAGGGGAGCTTTGCGTCAGCGGCCCGCAAGTCATGGCGGGTTACTGGCAGCGTCCGGAAGAAACCGCCAAGGTCATGATGGCGGACGGTTTTTTGCGTACCGGTGACATGGCGACGATGGACATCAAGGGTTTCTTGCGCATTGTCGACCGCAAGAAGGATCTGATCGATGTTTCCGGCTTCAAGGTCTATCCGAATGAAGTGGAAGATGTGCTGGCCATGCATCCTGGTGTACTTGAGGTTGCGGTCATCGGTGTGCCGGACGAACGCTCCGGCGAGGCGGTCAAGGCTCTCGTGGTCAGGCGCGATGCGGCGCTGACGGCGCATGACCTGATCGCACATTGCCGCAAAAGCCTGGTAGCTTACAAGGTGCCGCGCCAGATTGAATTCCGCAACGAGCTGCCGAAAAGCAATGTCGGAAAAATTTTGCGCCGGGCGTTGAAGGATGAAGCAGCGGCAAGTCATTAGCACCCGGCGAAAAGTCGGCGCTGATGAATCAACTGCGCTACAAGGCGGTCGAGCAGAAAATGCTCTCTGCGCCGTAGCGGATGGTGATACGGCGAGTACGGCGTGTTGCTGTGTTACAGGCCCAGCACGCCGGGCAAATCCCTGATTGAATCAATCACCAGATTTGGCTTGACTGCCGAAGCTTCTGCATAAGCCTGCCGGTATTTGCCGGTTTTCACCAGGATGCCGGTAAGGCCGGCATCCTGTGCACCGCCGACATCCGCGTCGATGTCGTCGCCGATCATCGCGGCCTGTGCCGGTGGCAACGCCATGCTGGCCAGCGCCATCTGAAAGAAGTCGGGCGACGGTTTGCCGATGATCAGGGCGCTTGTGCCGCTGGCATATTCCAGCGCATGGACAAAGCCGCCGATGTCCATCTGCAGGCCGTTGGTGGTTTGCCAGAAACGGTTCTTGTGGATGGCGATCAGCTTTGCGCCATTGAGCAGGGACTGGAAAACCCCGTTCAGCAACGGGTATGACCAGGCGTCGCCAATGTCGCCGATGATGATGTAATCAGCGGCGCTGTTTGACGATTGCGGCTGGCGAAACTCCGCGAAGTCCTGTTTCACATCGTCTGCCAGCAGCAAGTGGCAGACCGGGTTTTGCTGCTGCCGCAAATACAGGATGGCCGCTTGCGGCGCGCTGATGATTTCCTGCTTGTCGATCGCAAAGCCCAGGGCGTTGATTTTTTGTTGCAGCGAGTCCAGCGACAAGGTGCTGGTGTTGGTGACAAAGCGGCATGCCATGCCGCTGGCGCGGATGCGGGCGACCGCTTCAAGCGCGCCATCGATAACCTCGGCGCCGACGTACAGCACGCCGTCCAGGTCGAACAGGATTCCGCGGATGGGCAAGGTGTTCATGGCGGCGCTGGCATCGGGATTGGTGTGGGGTTTCCTTGGGCTTGCGTTGTCGTGCATGTGCCGTGCGCCAATAAAAGTCGGCGTTGGCGAGACGGTGACATGATAAGCTTACACCCTTCCATCTGCTGGATTCCAGCCCCTTCGAGCACGTTTTCGCCATGTCCGGAAATAGTTTTGGTTCCCTGTTTTGTGTCACTTCTTTTGGCGAATCGCACGGGCCGGCGATTGGCTGCGTGATCGATGGTTGCCCGCCTGGCCTTGAACTATCGGCCGCCGATATCCAGCATGAACTCGACCGGCGCAAACCGGGCACTTCGCGCCCTGTCACGCAACGGCGCGAATCGGATACGGTGGAGATTCTTTCCGGCGTGTTTGAAGGCCGCACCACGGGCACGTCGATCGCTCTGCTGATCCGCAACGAAGACCAGCGCAGCAAGGACTACGGCAATATCGCCGAGTCTTTCCGCCCCGGCCATGCGGATTACACCTATTGGCAGAAATATGGCATCCGCGATTATCGCGGCGGCGGCCGGGCTTCGGCGCGCGAAACCGCGGTGCGCGTGGCGGCGGGCGCGGTGGCGCGCAAATGGTTGCATGAGCGCTACGGCGTCACGTTGCGCGGCTGGATGCGCCAGCTCGGCGAAATCGAGATTCCCTGGCAGGACGAGGCGGCGATTGACGGCAATCCGTTCTTCGCGCCGAACGCGGCCATCGTGCCGCAACTGGAAGACTACATGGATGCCCTGCGCAAGTCGGGCGATTCGGTGGGCGCGCGTATCAATGTCATGGCGCGCGGCGTGCCGGTGGGCTGGGGCGACCCGGTGTATGGCCGGCTGGATGCCGAAATCGCCTGCGCCATGATGGGCATCAATGCTGTCAAGGCGGTGGAAATCGGCGCCGGCTTCGCGTCAGTCACGCAGAAGGGCAGCGAGCACGGTGATGAACTCACGCCCGAGGGTTTTCTGAGCAATCATGCGGGCGGTGTGCTGGGCGGCATTTCGACAGGGCAGGATGTGCTGGTCAGCATGGCGGTCAAACCGACTTCAAGCATCCGCCTGCCGCGCCGCTCGATTGACCTGGCCGGCCAGCCGACCCTGGTGGCGACGCACGGCCGCCATGATCCTTGCGTGGGTATCCGCGCCACGCCGATTGCCGAGGCGATGCTGGCGCTGGTGCTGATCAATGCCGCCTTGCAC
>JBAQUE010000120.1:0-8315 GCA_049297315.1 Rugosibacter sp. | reverse complement strand
GAGCATACCGTGGCCCGGGTCACCACTGAAATACAGCCGGAAAATAGTAAACGCCAACGACGAGCGATTCGCTCTCGCCGCTTAATCCGGCGAGCGCCACAGCCACCTGCTCATAGGTGGTGCCGGGTCAAACCGGCTGTGGTGTCATTGATATGAGCTAAGGGTGCGTCTCGCTGCGCGGCGCCTCACGAAAAATCAGCAGACCGCGTGTTGCCAGTCTGTCCGTTGACGGGTAACGCGTTAAATCAAATAACGAGACTAAGTATGTAGGGCTGCCTGTGGAAGGTTTGCGGACGCGGGTTCAATTCCCGCCGCCTCCACCAATACTTAAAACCCCAACCGCTCTCAGTTGGGGTTTTTTCTTGCCTGATCGCGCCGGCTCCCGCGTGTTTGCGGGGATTCCTGCGGAAGTCTGCGGACTTCGCCACAGAGCCTCACGCACTGCTCCTAGCCTCATTCCACTCTCTCCGGGCCATTCTTCTCTCCGGTGTCACTCACGAAAACGTGCCCGAAGTCCGCAAAGACCGAAACCGGCGGATCTACAAATCAACAGGTTATGCGCGGACGAATCAAGCAGTCTGTTCTTGGCATTGGTAGGCGGCGGAGACAGAACCGATTTGGATGGCGCAAAATACCTATCTGAGATGATGTCCATCACTTTAAGACTGGACAGCGCAGTGTCGGCCTGGAAAACGCCACGTATCTCTTTAAGGCTGTGCTAGATCCTCTGACGGCACCGCCAGTCCATCAGACGCCGGAAGATTCATTCAAATGGATCTGTGCTCGTATTGAGCAGATCTATGCTGTTTGACACATCGGCTCCCTGAGTTTTTGGAACGGTCAGCAATGGTAACTACAGCTTTCAAAGATGGTGTACAACTAGCGACCATTTATCGAGATGTGGCTCATCCATGCGCTAGTTGCCCTGCTTCAATCCTAGTTCGCTGATCCTCCCACAACGGTGGCGGATCCACCGCCAGATCGAACAGCGTGATGTGATTCGGCAATGCGTCATCCAGGACGGCCGCAATGATGTCGGGCGCGAGTGTAGTCAGATTGACCATCCTGCTGACATAGCTGGCGTCGATCCCCTCGCACGCAGCAATTTCCTTCAAAAATTTCACCTCGCCAGACTCCAGCATGGCGAGCCAGCGATGGCCTCTGGCCAACGCCAGTTGCAACGGTGTGGCGGCTACATCCCACGGCCTGGGCTGGGCAGACTCCCCCGTCGGCAGAGTGACCAGTTTGCGACCGCTGCGGCGCTTGATCTGAATCGGGACCGACAGGGTCAACCTGCCGTCGCTGGTCGAGATGACATCCGGTTCGCCCATCTTCTGAATGCGTATTTCGCTCATGACAATACCGCCTCCAATTGCTGATCCTTGTTGGCCTTCTCGACTCGAACCGATATCCATTGCCACTTCTTGAATTGCTGCCCCTGCTCGATCATTCGGAAAGGGACAGGGTATAGGCGACACATTACGCCATGCTCGTTGATGCCGGCCACGCAGGACGTCTCGAAATACTGAGCGCTTGGCGAAGGGTAGGTTTTCGCCAAGATTAAGACGCGCTCAATACGATTTTTTTCCATCGTTGCCTACGTTCTCACGGAATCTACTGGATGGCACGCTTCAAAGATGGGGATATCTTCGCTTGCGTGGCTCACGAATACTCTTGGTTCCATAGGTTCTGAATTTGGATTCGACATCGTGATCGCGCTCTGTCGTCAGACTTCGATAGGCGTCGTTTTCCATACATCCCGAGCCAGCGCCATGATCATTCCGTGCCGCTTTTCGATCGATGCGGCGCCCCACGCGGGGAACGCCTCCAATTTCTCATTGATTCTGGAAATTGACGTGTTCTGCCCGACATTCGTCAGCTCGACCAAGCTGCGCGTGAGGTAGTTGCTGCTCTTGCGGTACTCGGCCTGCTTTGCCGTATAGAAGTCATTCCCGGCCACGATATTGATCGGTTTCTCCAATAGAGTCAGATTGCCGAGCACGATTGCGGTCGACATATTCTGGGTGCGACTCTCGGTATTCGCGCCAGTAGTCTGGATTGCGTTGCGTCCAGGCCTGCTGGGCTCGCGCTTGGTTGTCCTGGTAGTCTGGATCAGTTTGCAACTTTCGGCGCTGCCATTGCTTGCGGCGCTCGCGTTGGCAATCTGGCGCTGAACAGTAAGATTGGCCCGGGACTTGAGGCCGATGCTGAAAGGGCTTGTTGCACGTCACGCACAGCTTGTTCTCCATAAGGCTCTCCATACGCATAAATATGTATGGAGCGTGCGTAACCAGTCACTGAGCCAGGATTTTCTCTTTCAAGAACGCAACAGTGGAACGATTTACCAGCAATGATTCATCCGAGCGCCTCGGCATCTGAAACGACCGCCAACGGCTAGCGTGTTCCGTTAATTCGTCACTTATTTGCATTCGACGAATATATGGAACATACTTTATCAACCATGCGCCACGACACCCACACCCAACGCGTCCTTGATCTGCTTAGTCAGAAGGGGATGCTACGTCCCAGCGATCTAGATGATATCGGAGCTCCCCGGGTAGTGCTGACGCGCATGACGGCCAACGGTCAGCTGGAGAAAGCCGGACGCGGGATCTACCGGCTGCCCGACAGTCACGGTTCCGAGCATGAGAGCCTGATCACCATTGCAACCAAAGTGCCGCAGGCGGTCTTCTGCCTGCTCACGGCCCTGCAGTTCCATGAGCTGACCACCCAACTACCGCGAGAGGTATGGATCGCCATGCCTCGTGGCAGTCACACGCCCAAGATCGACTACCCTCCGGTCAAGATGGTTCAGTTTGCTGGTGAAGCCTATTCCGAAGGGGTTGAGATCGTTGAGCGGGATCAGGTCCAGCTGCGTGTTTACAGTGTTGCCAAGACCGTCGCCGACTGCTTCAAGCACCGAAGCAAGATCGGACTCGACGTTGCGCTGGAGGCACTGAAAGATGCACGCGCAAAGAAAAAGGCCTCGGCCGATGACCTCTGGCGCTTCGCCAAAATTTGCCGCGTTGCCAACGTAATGCGCCCGTATCTCGAGGCAGTGGAATGAACAAGGATCTCGCCGCCTCGGTGCGGGCACGCCTGCTGAACGTCGCCAAAGCTCAGGGCGCGGACTTCAACCAAGTGCTCGTGCGCTTTGCCCTGGAGCGAATCCTCTACCGACTGAGCCAGTCGGCGCACGCCGATCACTTTCTGCTCAAGGGTGCGTTGCTATTCACGCTCTGGTACGACATGCCACACCGCACGACGCGCGACGCCGACCTGCTCGGTTTCGGGGCTAGCGATCTTGAATCGATCGCCCAGACATTTCGTGACATCGCCAGCGTTGAGGTTGAGGACGGCATTACCTTTGATCCGGCGTCAGTTAGCGTCGAGGAAATCCGCAAAGATGCGGGGTACGCCGGCGCTCGGGTCTTGATTACCGGCGAAATTGCCAAGGCACGCTGCAAGACGCAGATCGACATTGGGTTCGGTGATGCGGTCACGCCTGGCCCGGTTCACGCCGTCTACCCTGTGCTGATCGCAGACCTACCGGCTCCTCGGCTGCGGACATACCCCGTCTATACCGTCATCTCGGAAAAGCTGCATGCCATCGCCTTGCTTGGCATGACCAACAGTCGGTTAAAGGATTACCTGGACCTGTGGGTGTTGCTCGACCGTGAGGCACTGAATGCCAATACGCTCGCGCGGGCGATCGCCGCGACCTTCATCCGGCGTGGAATGCCCGTCCCGGCTGTCGTGCCCATCGGCCTGACGGACGAGTTTGCGACCGATGTATCGCGCCAGGCCATGTGGCATGCGTTCCTGAAAAAGAACGAGATCACCATCACTCCGCTGTCTGACGTGGTTGCGAAACTTCGGGCAATACTGGAGCCAGCACTCGTTCAGGCCGCGACATTCTCAGCCCCGGCAGACTTGGACGTTGATGTCATTAGGCACGCAGACTCATAGCTTTCGATGTCAGCAAGGCGATAAAGTACGCGACCGCAGAGTTTCAAATACTTTGGCCCCAGTCCTTCGGTGCGCCAGCGCTCAAGGGTCGCCTCGCTTACGCACCAGCGCGTGGCCAAGCTTCGTTGGTTGAGGTGAATGACTTCCATCTTGGTTCCCTTCCGAATGAGTTGGTAAACCTCCATGAAGGCGCTGTTTCGTCCGCAAGCCAAGTCAGTCTGTTGCATCGATGCGGACGCGGGTTTGATTGTGCTTTCCGGAATCGAACTGGCCGAAATCGATATGGCGAGTTGCGCTGCCTGATCTGCCAAGTAGTAAGTGGGAAATCGCTTGAACGCCCGCATTTATTGGCCTGTCAAGCCCCACTTTCCGCAGCAACCCGCAGCCGTTTACAACTTGCCGGAATGCCGGTATTTGGTACTTTCAACGGTGGTTGCATGCGGTTGCGACCCCACCACCAATTCGCTTTACCGTCTGGACCACTCCAGACACCTTGAACCCCATGAATTCTATGGGGTTTTTTCTTGCCCGTTTTACCCATTCAGTAGTCCACCGTGGTCTGGATATGTCCCCGTTTGGGCACATTTTCGATACAGCTTTTTGGTGCGCTGTTGACGTCCGCCCAGAACTGACCCACTTAGGGGTGTAATTTTCACTCAAATTTGCCCCACGTGATTGACTTGCCTGCGCGACAACCGCATTCGCGCTGGACTGCGGCTGGAGCAGGAACACATCGGTTTTCACTGGCTAGCTCATCACCTTCAATACCTTGATGGCACGACCGCATCCGATGCAGGCATCTTGCGATGAGACCATAAAAAGACTATATTAAGTCTTTATCGAATCTGGGGCACAGCCATGCGCTACTCGTCACAAGTCAAGCCGATCAGCTATCTCAAAGCCAACGCTGCCGAGGTTCTGACGCACCTCGCGGAGCAGCGCGAACCCATGGTCATCACCCAAAATGGTGAGGCCAAGGCTGTCCTGCAAGACATCGCCTCGTTCGAAGAGACGCAAGAAACACTGGCCTTGCTGAAAATCCTTGCGTTGAGCAATCAGGATATGGCCGCTGGCAAGGTCAAACCCGTGGCCGACGTCGTTGCCCGCCTCCGCGCCAAGCGAGCCACAGCCTGATGGCTGGCGCACCTGCCAAGTTCGAAGTTCTGCTCACCGAGGGTGCGGAGCAGGACTTGGAGGCCATCCACGACTACATCTCCGAATTCGACTGCGTGGCCAACGCCAACTATGTGTTGGATAAGTTGATGGACGTTGTGGAGAGTCTGTCGAAATTCCCGGAGCGCGGTAGCTATCCGAAGGAACTGGTCGGCCTTGTGATCAAAGAATATCGCCAGACCTTCTTCAAGCCGTACCGCGTGATCTACCGTGTCACAGGCAGCCAAGTCATCATCTACCTGATTGCTGATGGGCGTCGTGATATGCACTCCGTGCTTGCTCGCCGTCTGCTTGGCTCTTGACCCGCAGCAACCCGCGCCAGTGCTCATCAGCTCGGGAGGCCGGTCGGCACGTGGTCAACCGTCCGCCACTATTTATCAATGACCAACCGCTTCTGCAGTTGGTCATTTTTTTCGTCCTCCCCCGCACCAATGAGGGTTCCTGCGGATTCTTGCGGACTACAGCCTTTTCCGTCGGCACTGAAATTGGCGTGAATTCACTCGCGAGGGCGAGTGCTTCAACCGCGCTTGGGGTGGGCCATCTCACTCCCTGGTTGAGATGAACGACTTCCATCTCGGTCTCCTTCCGAATGAGTTGGCAGGAATCCATGAAGGCGCTGTTCCGTCCGCGAGCCAAGCGATAGTTGTGATCATCACATTCCAATGATATTGGGTGTAAATGGGTGTAAATTTGAAAGCCAGATCCAATCATTACTTCCCGATCGGGAAATATATAGCCGAATCACGACCTAAGCACACACAACATTCCCGATCGGGAAATATTGCTTGCATAGAGGCCTGTTGTGCTTGATAATTTCCCGAACGGGAAACTGAGAAGCCATGACATCCATTCGATCACCTCAACAACTCGGCGATGCACTGCGTGCCGCGCGCAAGCAGCTCGGGCTGACACAGCCCCAGCTGGCCCTCGCGGCAGGGGTGGGTGTGCGTTTCATCGTAGACCTTGAAGCAGGCAAGCCCACCTTGCGACTAGAAAGCGTGCTCAGGGTCATTGATGCCCTGGGTGGAGAGATCCAGTTGTGCGGATTGCCATCTATTGCGGCCGACGATCAACGTGAAGGCACCGACCATGGCGCATGAGTTGGACGTCTGGCTTTTCGCCGATCGTGTCGGCACGCTGGCCCTCGTCGATGGACGACTGAATTTTTGCTACGCACCTGCCTGGCTGTCGCAACAAGACGCTGTTGCCTTGTCCGCCTCGCTGCCTCTGCGAGCAGAGCCCTTCGACGATCGTAAAACGCGCCCCTTCTTTGCTGGTCTGCTGCCTGAAGGGCAGATGCGCCGCCTGATTGCGCAACAGTTCCAGGTTTCTGGCCAGAATGACTTTGCACTGCTGGATCACATCGGCGGCGAATGCGCCGGGGCCGTGACGTTCCTTGAACCGGGACAGGCTTTGCCTGTGCCTACCCGCAACGCTGACATTCAATGGCTAAGTGACGACGAAGTTGTTGCCATCCTGGATGAATTGCCGCACCGCCCCATGCTGGCGGGCAAAGACGGCTTGCGACTTTCATTGGCTGGCGCTCAAGACAAACTACCAGTGGTGTTCGATGGTGCCCGCATTGGGCTGCCCCTCAATGGCACGCCCAGCTCCCACATCTTGAAGCCAGCTATCCACGCCGTTGAGAATAGTGTGATCAACGAAGGGTTTTGCATGACGCTGGCTGATGCCATGCAGCTCAAACCGGCAAAGTCAAAAGTCCACCTTGTGTTGGATCGCTCATTCCTGCTGGTTGAGCGCTACGACCGAGTGATCGATGCCCAGGGGCGCCGGCAACGCCTTCATCAAGAGGATTTCTGCCAGGCGCTTGGCGTGGTCCCGGAAATGAAATACCAGAACGAAGGTGGGCCAGATCTGACGCGGTGCTTCGAATTGGTACGTAGCGCCACGCGCCCGAGTGCGCCGCAGATCCTGCGTCTGCTCGACTATGTGATCTTCAATGCGCTGATCGGCAATCATGATGCGCACGCCAAGAATTTCGCGCTGCTGTACCTTGGTGGAAAGTCAGGCAAAGCCCCCATTCTGGCACCGTTCTACGACACGCTGTCGACAGCGGTCTATCCAACACTGACGCCGAAGATGGCGATGAAAATCGGCAGCAAGTACAAGTTCAGCGAAGTCCAGGCGCGGCACTGGGATCAGTTTGCAGAAAGCGTCGGGCTGACCAAAGCGCAGGCCAAGAGGCGCATCCTGGAACTGGCAAGGTCACTGCCAACCGCCGCGCGCAAACTCCAATCGGACCCAGGACTCGGCTTTGCCGGCAATGCCGTGGTTGAACGAATCAATACCTTGATTGAACAACGCTGCGCCCTGACGATTCGACAGCTCACCGACCCCGCCGCCGAAAATGACGCAGCCGCCAAACCCTCTGTCTGAACCACCCTACGGACGCAGGTTCGATTCCGGATTCGGGAATTCAACTGGCACCGGAAAGCAGATCCGTTTGATGCCCGCTCCCGGCGACCGACATGACCACAAAACCTGCTTGCAGGTCTATCTACAATCCGGCCGGCTTTTCGATTGAGTTCGCAATGGTTCGCAGCAATCCGCAGCGCTTCGATTGCGTACTTTCAATAGTCGTTTGGTGCGGGGTGCCACCCCACCACCAATATCGATGACCAACTGCTTCTGCAGTTGGTCATTTTTTTCGCCCTCCCGCTCACCCACGAGGATTCCTGAGGATTCTTGCGGACTGCGACCATTTCAGTCGGCACCGAAAATGGCCTGAATTTTCTCTCTCAGTACCATTTTTCTCTCCAAATGCGCTCGTCCAAAGTGGCCCGAAGTCCACAAAGCGCCCCGACCAGCCCATTGTGAATCAATAGGCTACCCTCGGACGAGTCAAGCGGTTAATTTTCGGCATCGGCAACCGGAGGAAACTGCCCATATTTGGAGAGTGGAGAATGCCGGAAATTTTGCCAATTTTCCTCGATGATTGAGAGCCCGAGCGCCCATTTTCGCCGCAAGAAATGTCTTGAATTTCGATTCTCACGTATCTACAATGTAGAAACATTTTGGCAAGGAGCTGTAATCATGAAAGCTGTCATTCGTAAATGGGGGAATAGCCCCGCGCTACGCCTGCCGGTTGCTGTCATCAAGGAAGCGGATTTCAATCTTGAGCAAATGGTCAACATCAGCGTCACCCGGGGACG
>JBAQUE010000119.1:0-12188 GCA_049297315.1 Rugosibacter sp. | reverse complement strand
GCGTTCAGCGCCTGGATGATGCGCGCATCCCAGGCGGCATCATGGCCGAGGGAAAACCACAGTGCGGGCTGGTCGGCGAGCAGTTCCGCAAGCTGCGCATCGAAGGCATCAATGGAGTGGGCGGCGTCGAAGGCAAAGGCTTCCTTGGCGGCATCCGGCCCGTAACGGAAGCCATCCCAGGTTTCGCGCTCGGCGTTTTTTTCGCGGCAGAACAGGATGGATTGCGCAGTGGATTGCGCAGCATCGGGCGCGGCGACGATGACCAGCGCGGCTTCAGGCTCGTTGAAGCCGGTCAGGTATTGGAAATAGCTGTCCGGCCGGTAGGGAAACTGCGCGTCGCGGTTGCGCGTCTGCTCCGGCGCGGTGGGAATCACAGCCACGCCGCCGCCTGCTTGCTGCATGCGGGCGATCAGGGAAAGTCGGCGCTGGCGGCACGCCGCGAAGCACGTATCTTTTGGAGATGGCGATGAGTTATCCATGACGCTGATTATAGTGCGCGCGGATTCTGCGTAAGCAGCGCATCCAGTTCGGCCAGCCGCTGCGGTGTGCCGACGTCTACCCAGCGGCCTGGATGCAGTTCGCCGGAAACCTGGCCGTTGGCCATCGCCGTGCGCAACAGCGGGGCGAGTTTCGCGGGCTGGCCGCGGGTGACCGTGTCGAATAATGCCGGGCGATAGACGCCGATACCGGCGAAGGTGAGTTTATCCGGCGTCCCAAAAGTGGACTGGCTTCGCGGCGTGTCGCCAGCGCCGTCCAGGGACGGATTTTTGAATCCGTCCCTGGACAAAACTTTTTCATTCGTCAACGTAAAGTCTCCCTGCGGATGATGCGCGGGATTGGCGACCAGCACCAGATGCGCGAGCTCGTTTTCCGCCAGGCCGGTTTTCGCCCGCGCCAGATCCCAGTCGCAGAAGATGTCGCCGTTGATGACCAGGAAGGGCGCATCGCCGAGTAGCGGCAAGGCGTTGGCGATGCCGCCGGCGGTTTCCAGCGCGCCATTGGGTTCGGGCGAATAGCGTATCGACAGCCCCCACGCCGCGCCGGTTTGCAAAACGGCTTCGATCTGTGCGCCGAGATGCGCGTGATTGATGACCACGTCGCGAAACCCGGCCGCCGCCAGGCGTTGCAGATGCCAGACGATCAGTGGCTGGCCGCCTACCGGCAGTAGCGGTTTGGGGCAGGCATCCGTCAATGGCCGCATGCGTTCGCCACGCCCGGCGGCGAGGATCATGGCTTGCATCAGAAGGTGTAGCCGGTTTGCGGCATTTGCCGGGCAGTCTGGTCAAGCAGCCTGAGTATCGGCATCAGCCCGGCATAGCGCGCGCACGTCTTGCGCACATGCTGTTCGACCAGCGGCAGGTCTTTCAAGTAGCCATCCTTGCCATCGCGGTGATACAGGCGGGCGAAAATGCCCAGCACCTTGAGATGGCGCTGCAGGCCCATCCATTCGTAATCGCGATAAAAGGCGGCGAAATCCGCGGCGACCGGCAAGCCCGCGCCGCGCGCCTGTTCCCAGTAACGGATCAGCCAGTCCAGCGTGGTTTCTTCATCCCAGGCGATGTAGGCATCCTTGAACAGCGAGGCCAGGTCGTAACTGATCGGGCCATACACGGCATCCTGAAAATCGATGATGCCAGGGTTTGCGCCCTCGGCCAGATGCATCAGGTTGCGCGAGTGGTAATCGCGATGCACGAACACGCGCGGCTCGGCGAGGTTGATTTTGAGGATGCGTTCGAAAACCGTATCCAGTTCGGCGCGCGCGGCATCGTCCAGCCGCAGCCCGTGATGGCGGATGAGATACCACTCGGGGAACAGGTCGAGTTCGCGGCGGAGCAGGGCGTGATCGTAATCCGGCAATACGCCGGGCCGGCTGGCCTGCTGGATGTTCACCAGCGCGGTGATGGCGTCGCGATACAGCGCGGTTGCATTGTCAGCATTGAGCACCGACAGATAGGTGGCGTTGCCCAAATCGGAAAGCAGCAAAAAGCCGCGCTCAATATCCTGCGCCAGCACTGCGGGCACATGCGCCCCGGCCGCGTTGAACAGTTGTTGCACATGCAGCCAGGGACGGCAGTCCTCGTGCGCGGGCGGCGCATCCATCACGATCAGCGTGGCGCCATCGTCCAGCGTGACGCGAAAATAGCGGCGGAAACTGGCATCGGCGGAAGCCGGGGCCAGCGTGAACTGGCGGCCCGGCCAGCGGGCGGCGAGCCAATCGGTGATTTGCTGCTGACGTTGCATGGAAAAAAATGGGGGAATGCGGGTTGACGGGTGGATTAGCGTGTGTGCGATACGCAAAGCGCCTGCGCATGTCATGCCGGTCAAGGCAAAATGCTAGACTGCGCGGCAAATTCTAGCATCGGCCGAGAAGACCCTGCCGCCGCTTGTTTCCTCTCCTTACTGACAAGATACGGACGGCATGTCTTTTAGCGATCGCGGACGATTCAGCGTTTTCCATTGGCCCGCCCTGCTGGCCATGGCCATTGCTTCCGCCGCTTCTTCAGCCGTATCCTGGGGCGCAGAAAGCCTGCCGCCATTGCGCGCCGACCCTACTTTGCTGGGTGGCGCGCCATTGCCTCCTGAGCAGCCACCGGCGACCACGACCGCCGCTGCGCCAACCAGCCAAACCACTGCGCCGGATACTTCATCTCCGGTGGCGGCCCTGCCGGCTGCGGCGAAGGACAAGGCGGAAGCGCCGGATGTGGCGGCCACGCCAGTTCCGGCACGCCCGCCAGCGCAGGTTGCGCCAATCCTGAAGCCTGGGCCAGCGGTGCAAGCGCATCCTGCTGAAACCAGGCAAGCGGTTGCCACGTTGCCACCCTTGCGCGTTGATCCTGCGCTGCTTGGCGGGGCGGTTACTTCCGTCGCAGTGCAAAGCCCGGCAAGCGCGCCGGTGGTATCGGCGCCCTCACCTGCGCCAGCGGCCACAGATCGCCGTCCGGTCATCGCCAAGCAGACAGCGAAATCCCTGCCACCCTTGCGCGTTGATCCGACACTGCTCGGTAGCGGTGAAGCCACATCAGGCGCCCTGGCACAATCCAGGGAGCCGCCGCAGGTGGCCGAGTCGCCGGTCTTGCCGCCAACCTATTCTGCGTATGCCGAGGCCGGGCTGTTACCTGGCCCCGTGCTAAAAAGCGCCAAACGCTTGGTACCCCATGCCACATTGCCGGATGAAGCGCTGCCCACATTCATCGCTGCCGACCAGATAGCCGGCAAGACGGATGCAGAGGTCGTCGCTGACGGCAATGTCGAGCTGCGCCGGCGCGGAACCGTCATGGATAGCGACCGCCTGACGTATTGGCAAGCGACCGATGAAGTCGAGGCTGAAGGCAACGTCAACCTGTTCAATGAGGGTGCGCAGGTCAACGGCCCGAAATTGCGCATGAAGATGAGCGAGACCACCGGCTTTTTCGAGCAACCCATCTACAGTATCCGGCAGCCCAAAACCGGCACGCCGCCAGTTTTGTGGACGGCTGGTGAAGAGCCGGATGAGAAAAACCTGACGACCGGGCAGGGCTATGCCACACGGCTGGATTTCGAGGGCAAGGGCAAGTATCACCTGACCGATGCCACTTACAGCACCTGCACGCCGGCTGAAGGGAGCGGCCCCGACTGGTTTGCGCGCACCGCCAACTTGCGGCTGGATTATGACGAGCAGGTCGGCACGGCGAACAATGCCACGGTGTACTTCAAGGGCATGCCGCTCCTGTATACGCCGTGGATGGATTTTTCGCTGAATAATCAGCGCAAAAGCGGGCTGCTGACGCCGACGTTCGGTTCGACCACGCGGGGTGGCCTGGAATATACCCAGCCTATCTATTGGAATATCGCGCCCAACATGGATGCCACGCTTGCCCCGCGCCTCATCACCCGCCGCGGGGTGCTGTGGAATGGCGAGTACCGTTATCTGGAGCCAAACTATAGCGGCACATTCCAGGGGCAACTACTGCCCAATGACCGCCTGGAAGACAAGCGCCGCAGTGCTTTTTCGCTAAACCATGTGCAGAATTTCGGCTATGGCATCACCGGTTCGCTGGATATCAGCAATGCTTCCGACGGCACCTATTTCAGTGACCTGGGCCGAAACTCGGCAATCATTGCGCAAACCAATCTGTTGCGCCAGGGAACGCTGAATTACAGCGCCAGCTGGTGGTCGGCCAGCGTATTGGCGCAAAGCTACAAAACCTTGCAGGATCCGGCATTGCCGACTGTGGTTACGCCTTACCAGCGCCTGCCGCAGGTCAATGTGAATGCCGAACGTAGCGATCTGCCGTTCGGACTGGATTTTGTCTTTGCAGGTGAACATGTCAATTTTCGAAATGCGTCTTCAGTCTCGCCGCTTGACGGAACCCCCATTCCTGAGGGACGGCGGGTAACGCTCTACCCGCAAATTTCATTACCCTTGCAGACAGCGGCGTTCTACCTGACGCCCAAAATCGGGGTGCACTCGACCCGTTATCAACTGGAAAACCAGGCTCTGGGTACGCCGGACAAGTTGACGCGCAATATTCCCATCGCCAGTATTGACAGTGGCGTTGTTTTCGAGCGCCCCAGCGAATGGTTTGACACAGCACTGACCCAGACCCTGGAACCGCGGCTGTTTTATCTGTATATCCCGGAGCGTGACCAGAGTCAGATTCCGGTATTTGACAGTGCGCTGACCGACTTCAACTTCGCGCAGATATTTGCGGAAAACCGCTATAGCGGGGGTGACCGTATCGGCGACGCAAACCAATTGACCGGCATGCTCACCTCGCGGTTACTCGATCCGGAAACCGGCGCCGAACTCCTGCGCGCAGCCTTTGGCCAGCGGCTTTATTTCACGACGCAGCATGTCGGCTTGCCGGGAGAAAAGCTGCGTACCGACCGCCAGACCGATTTGCTGGGCAGTTTTTCCGGCCAGGTTTTACCGAAAACCTATATTGATACCTCCGTCCAGTACAACACACGGCAGAGCATCATGGAGCGCCTGAACATTGGCGGCCGCTATCAACCTGAAATCGGCAAGGTGCTCAATGCCGGTTATCGCTACACGCGCGATCAGCTTGGCCAAGTAGATGTTTCCGGCCAGTGGCCGTTTGCCAACGGCTGGCATGGTGTTGGCCGCTACAACTACTCAACCAGGGAAAAGCGCCTGATCGAGTCCGTTGTCGGCCTTGAGTACGATGGCGGTTGCTGGGTTGGCCGGGTGGTCGTACAACGTCTGGCGACGCAGGTCGGGCGCGTGAATAACTCGCTATTTTTCCAGCTCGAGTTGAACGGTTTTGCGCGCCTCGGCTCTAATCCGCTTGAGCTGCTCAAACGCACCGTCCCTGGCTATGGCATCATCAACCGGCCGGACGATGATCCGCAACTGATGACACAACAGTATTGATTAATCTCCCCATGACCCGACGTACCCTGTTACCTGTCTTGCTGCTTGCTTTTTCATGTCTTCTGCCGGGTTTCGCGCAAGCCCAGCGCGCAAGCCCGGTGGCGGTTGATCGCGTCGTCGCCGTGGTCAATGACGAGGTCATCACGCTGCAGGAACTGCTCAACCGCTTGACAGCGGTTGAGCGCCAGCTACGCAAGCAGAATGTACCCTTGCCGGCGCCGGCAGTACTCGAAAAACAGATGCTTGACCGCATGATCATCGACCGTGTGCAACTGCAATATGCAAACACTACCGGCATCACCACGACGGATGCCGACCTTGACATGTCGCTGCGCCGCATCGCCGACAGCAACCCGTTGTCCTTGCCCGCAGTTCGCACCGCCCTGGAAAAAGACGGGCTTAACTGGAGCCGGTTCCGTCAGGAAGTGCGCGATGAAATCACGCTTTCCCGATTGCGTGACCGTGAAGTGAATAGCCGCATTTTCATTGCCGATGGCGAGATTGATAACTATCTGAAAAATCCGGATAGCGTCACGCCAAGCGGCAATATGGAGGTCAATCTCTCGCACATTGTCTTGCGCGTGCCCGAAAGCCCGACACCTGACCAATTGATGCGAATTGGCGCGCGCGCCCAGGCGGCGCTTGACCAGATTCAGCGCGGTGAAGACTTCGCCAAGGTAGCCGCCAGCTACTCAGAGGCGCCCGATGGATTGTCGGGCGGCTCGCTGGGCATGCGCCCGCTGGATCGCCTGCCGCAGCTGTATGCGGAAGTGGCCAAAAAGCTGCAACCTGGCGAAGTCAGCAGCATCTTGCGCAGCCCGGCCGGGTTCCATATCATTAAATTGATAGAGAAGCGCAACAGCGACACCAATCCGCTCAGTGCGACAGTCAAGCAGACTCACGCACGGCATATTTTGATCAAGGTGAATGAGCTGGTTTCGGCCGCTGATGCGGAACACAAGATGTTGTCGATCAAGGAGCGGCTGGATAACGGGGCCGATTTCGCCGAATTGGCGCGCTTGTATTCGAATGACTTTTCTTCTTCCAAGGGGGGCGATCTTGGCTGGCTCTACCCTGGCGATACCGTGCCAGAATTTGAAAAGGCCATGGATGCATTAAAGATTAACGAGGTCAGCGCCCCCGTGCAGTCGCCATTTGGATACCACTTGATCCAGGTACTGGAACGGCGCACCGGCGACATCAGCCAGGAACGTCAGCGCATGATCGCGCGTCAGGTGTTGCGCGACCGCAAGGCCGACGAGGTCTATCAGGACTGGGTCCGGCAACTACGTGACCGCGCCTATGTCGAATACCGGCTCGAAGAATAAGCGTATCGTCATCACCTCCGGTGAACCGGCCGGCATTGGCCCGGAGCTTTGCCTGCGCTTGGCTGAAAAGACATGGCGGGCGCGGCCGGTAGTGCTGGGTGACCGCAACCTGCTCGCCAGCTGTGCCCATACCTTGGGGCTGGACGTTAACGGGATTGAGATTTTGCATGTGCCGCTGGCCACACCGGCAATCGCCGGGCAACTCAACCCGGCCAATGCCGGCTATGTATTGCAACTGATCGATACGGCCTTGCACGGCTGCCGCTCAGGCGAATTTGCCGCGATGGTCACCGCCCCTGTGCACAAGGGCGTGATCAATGACGCCGGCATTGCCTTTAGCGGACATACCGAATATCTCGCCGCGCATACCAATACGCCGCGCGTGGTGATGCTGCTGGCTGGCGCCGGTTTGCGCGTCGCGCTGGCCACCACCCATCTGGCGCTGAAGGATGTACCGGCGGCGATTACGCCGGATAGCCTGGAAAGCACCTTGCGTATCCTGCACGCCGGATTGCGTAGCCAGTTCGGCATTGCTCGGCCACGCATCCTGGTTGCCGGACTCAACCCGCATGCCGGTGAAAGCGGGCACATGGGGCGCGAAGAAATTGAAATCATCGCGCCGGTGCTGGAAAAATTGCGTGCCGAAGGCGCGGAACTGGTTGGCCCCTTGCCCGCCGATACCTTGTTCACCAAAAATGTATTGGCCGGTTCTGATGCGCAACTGGCGATGTATCACGATCAGGGACTGGCCGTGCTCAAGTACGCCGCGTTCGACGAAGGCGTCAACATCACGCTGGGTCTGCCGATCATCCGCACTTCCGTCGATCACGGCACGGCGCTTGACCTGGCCGGCACGGGCAAGGCCTCGCCCGCCAGCCTGTTCGCCGCGGTGGAAGCCGCCATCGACATGGCGCAGCGCCGCGCATGATATGGCGCAAACTCCCGCACGAAAACCAGTACAAAACTTAGCGCGTGTTGCGGGGCATGTGGCCCGCAAACGCTTCGGCCAGAACTTCCTTGTTGATGCTGACGTCATCCAGCAAATTGTCCATGCCATTGCCCCGCACGCTGGTGAAACCGTGGTGGAAATCGGCCCCGGCCTCGGTGCACTGACCGAACCGCTGCTGGCGCGCATCAATCATTTGCATGTCGTCGAAATCGACCGCGACCTGATTGCCCGGTTGCGCCAACGCTGGCCTGAAGATAGGCTCACGATCCATGAAGGCGACGCGCTCAATTTCGACTTTGGCGCATTGAAAGGCGCAGGGCCGTTGAAGATTGTGGGCAACCTGCCTTACAACATTTCCAGCCCGCTGCTGTTCCACCTGACCCGCTATGCGCCGGTGGTGCATGACATGCACTTCATGCTGCAAAAGGAAGTGGTCGACCGCATGGTGGCCGCGCCGGGCAGCCGCGATTTCGGGCGCCTGTCGGTGATGCTGCAATACCACTATCACATGGAATGCCTGTTCATCGTGCCGCCCACGGCATTCAACCCGCCGCCCAAGGTTGACTCCGCGATCGTGCGATTGATTCCACGCGACAAGCGAAAAGTCGGCGCTGGTGACACGGCGGCAAGTGGTCACGACACGGCAAAAGACGAAGCACTGTTCGCCCGTATCGTTGCTGCGGCTTTTTCCCAACGCCGCAAGATGTTGCGCAATACGCTGCATGATTTCTTTTCTGAAGCCGGGCTGATGGCGCAGGGCATTCCACCAACAGCACGCGCGGAAGAACTCGGTGTAGGTGATTACGTCCGGCTGGCGAATGCCCTGGCCAATTGACCTGACAAAAGTGGTTTACTATGCAATTGGTTTTCAGGCTATGCGTTGCTTTGTTCAGTAACAGGCGTTGCCTTCGGACGACCAGCTTTCCACGATATTGGCTGTGGAAATCTTGAACCTCAGTTTGCAGGATTTCTGAAAATAGATGGGTGGCGAAAAATATCCGCCGCCATTCATTTCGGTCCAGCTTTTGGCATACTCGAGAACCCGGCCGCCTGATGAAAACGTGAATGCACTTGTCGGTGGCCCCTTGGTCATGACCAGGTCGTCGGCATTTTTGCCGACAAAACGGTCGTTGCTTTGCGCGAAATTCACTTTGCGCAATTCCATCGTTTCACAGCCGGCCAAAACCAGAAATGGCAACACGATAGCGATAAGCAGGCGCATAATTATTCTTCCAGTAAGCAATGTCTGGGCGGCAATAGTGCCATATTCCGCGAGTATGCGGGCGATAGGAATACTCCACTTACCTTCTTATAGCCAAGCAAATCCCTCGCCATGAACCCCATATCAAAAAATATTTCTTAGATCAGATGAAGCTCGCCACATGGAATGTGAACTCGCTCAAGGTGCGCCTGCCGCATGTACTCGACTGGCTGGCCGCAAACCAGCCGGGCATCCTGTGCCTGCAGGAAACCAAGATGGAAGACAAGGTTTTCCCCTATGCCGAACTCGCAAGCGCAGGGTATCACGCGGCGCATAACGGGCAGAAGACTTACAACGGCGTAGCCCTGCTGGCGCGCGGTGAAATGGCCGATGTGCAATATGACATTCCCGATTTTGCCGATACGCAAAAACGCATCATCGCGGCGACTATCAATGGCGTGCGGATTGTCTGTGCCTATATGCCCAACGGCCAGGCCGTCGGCTCGGAAAAATACGCCTACAAATTGCAATGGCTGCGTGCATTGACCGACTGGCTGCACGCCGAGATTGCGCAGCATCCACGGATGGCGCTGCTTGGCGATTACAACATCGCGCCGGACGACCGCGACGTGCATGATCCGGTGGCCTGGAAAGACCAGATACTGTGCAGCGAGGCCGAGCGTGAGGCCTTTCGTCAACTGCTTGACCTGGGCCTGAGCGACGCTTTCCGCTTGTTTGACCAGCCAGAAAAATTATTTTCCTGGTGGGATTACCGGCAGATGGGGTTCCGTCTGAACCGCGGGCTGCGTATTGACCACATTCTGCTGACGCCAGCATTGGCCGGCACATGCCAGGCCTGCGTGATAGACAAGGCGCCGCGCAAACTCGAGCGTCCATCCGACCATGCGCCGGTAATCGCCGAGATTGCGCTGGATACGGCGCCAGGCAAGGCCTGATATCCGATGCGCGCATCCCGCGACCATCATCATGATCACGGCCATGTCCACAGCCACGGCCCGACGGCGTACAACCGTGCCTTTGCCCTGGGTATCGGGCTGAATATTGCTTTCGTCATCATTGAGGCCTTCTATGGCTGGCGCGCCGGATCGCTGGCGCTGCTTGCCGATGCCGGCCACAATCTTTCGGATGTCGCCGGGCTGCTGCTGGCCTGGTGCGCGGCATTTGCCGGCCGGATACACCCTGATGCACGACACACCTATGGCTGGCAGCGCGCTTCCATTCTCGCCGCATTCGCCAATGCGATCCTGCTGCTGGTCGCGATGGGTTCATTGCTATGGGAGGCGGCCCACCGCCTGCAATCACCAGCACCTACCGAAGGGCTCACCATCATCATCGTGGCCGGTATTGGCATAGTGGTTAACGGCGCGACCGCGGCCTTGTTCATGGCCGGGCGGGCGCACGACATCAACCTGCGCGGCGCCTTCCTGCACATGGCCGCTGATGCCCTGGTTTCCCTTGGCGTCGTGGTGGCTGGCGCGTTGTACATGTGGCGTGGCTGGGCATGGCTGGATCCGGCGACCAGCATGGTGATTGCGGTTGTCATCATTGCCGGTACCTGGGGATTGTTTCGCCAGTCGCTGCACCTGCTATTCGACGGCGTGCCGGAAGGCATAGACCCTGCCGCCGTCAACACCTGGCTAAGACACCAACCGGGCGTGACCGGCGTGCATGATTTGCATATCTGGGCCATGAGCACGACAGGGATTGCGCTTACCGCCCATCTTGTCATGCCGGCGGGGCATCCAGGCGATGCTTTTTTCGAGCATGTCGCCCACGCTTTGCGCGATGAATTCGCTATCACCCATCCCACACTGCAAATCGAACGCGCCGACAGCAATCATGGCTGCGAGAGCCAAAGCACAGGCTATCCATAAGCTTTGCCCGCCGCTGTGGCTGATCAGTTATTCCTTGCCCAGACGCAATATCCATCTTGCCAACTGCGTTGCCTGGGTAGCGCTCACAGGAGGCCGTGCACGTACATCACGTACGGGGATGCCCGCGGGGACTGGCCCCGGCATTTTCTTGACCCAGTGATCCCCCGAGCCGCCAATAATTTGTTTTACGAGGATAGCTTCTGCATCTTTCTGGCCATGATATTTGGCGGCGATGCTTTGGAACGTCGGAGCAAACGATTCCTTGTCAACTGAATGGCAGACCAGGCAGCGTTTTTGCTTCGCCAGGGCCAGACTATCGACGACCACGTAGGAGCAGACAGGAGCAGACATGGACATGAAAACTGCACTGGTGAAGAGAGTGGAAATTATATGTTTCATTTCCCCCCTGGTCTTGGCTATCTGTACTGATTGTACTGATGAAAGCCAATGCCGCAACTTCTTACAGATTACAAAAAACCTTTGCTGTCAGCCGCATGTGAAGCAAACTGGGATGGAACCAAAGGTTAGCGACTAGAGCCAGCGCTAACCTTTGGTCGCCATGTCAGATGAGCAAATTATTGCTGGCTTAATACCCACGCCGTCAATTGCTCTGCCTCCGCCTTGGTCAAGTCAGGGCGTTTAGCGGGACTGCGTGAAGATCCCATATCCCCCGCTGGCGGCATTTTCATGCCACGGTGAATGGTGCTGTCCGAACCACCCATGATTTGTTTTACCAGGCGGAGTCCCGGATCTTTATCTTTGTTATATTTTTTTGCAATGCTTTGGAAAGACGGGGCATGGCTATTTTTGTCTACCGAGTGACACGCCAGACACCCCTTTTCCTGCGCCAAAGCCAAGTCTTCGGCTGCGAATGCAGTCCCGGACACAAATATTGCGCCAGCAAAGAGAGCATAAGTTACATTTTTCATTGCTTCCTCCAAGTCTTCGTTTGCTTCACATTAACTGCTGAAAATCAACAGTCACCAGCAACACCCTGCTGCGAAAATAGACCTCCGCACCAAATTCCTTTTGTATAAAGCAGAAGGATACCGTGCTGCTTTTTCATAGTAATCTCTATTCAACCTGACTACAAGTAGGGGAAATAGCGTCATGCATAATCCACTTCTCAATTAACCAGAAAGACTGGCACATGAAACTTTCCTTCCACGGCGCGGATCGCGGCGTCACCGGTTCCTGCCACCTGGTTGAATGCGCGGGCAAGCGCGTGCTGATCGATTGCGGCCTGTATCAGGGCGGGCGCGAGCTGGATGAAGACAATGCCGAGCCATTCGGCTTTGCTGCCGCCGCCATTGATTTCGTGCTGCTCACCCATGCCCACCTTGACCACTGCGGGCGCTTGCCCTTGCTCGTCAAGCGTGGCTTTCACGGCGAGATCATCACCACCGCGGCGAGCCGCGAACTGGCCCGCGTGGTGCTGATG
>JBAQUE010000118.1:0-3846 GCA_049297315.1 Rugosibacter sp. | reverse complement strand
CGCCGCAGCCGGCTGGCTGTGCAAAGCCAGCCGTGGGCCGCATAGCGGATGGGAGGGGCGGGTCTTTATTTGCCGCTTTTCGCGTGTTTCATCATCAGTGGGTGGCCTTCCTGGCCATGAGCGTTAGGAGGTTGGCAGACATGGATTTTCGCGATAGTCCCGATGAAGCAAAGTTTCGCGCCGAGGCGCGCGCCTGGCTGGAAGCCAATGCACCCTTGCGCGACCCGGCTGATATTGAGGAAGGTGTCTTTGAAGATTGGCCGACTGCCGAGCAGATGCAGGCGGCGCGCGACTGGCAGCGGAAGAAGCACGATGCCGGCTGGGCTGGCGTGTTCTGGCCTGTCGAGCAGGGCGGCCGGGGCGGCACGATCATGCAGCAGATCATCTGGGGGCAGGAAGAGCGCCGCGTGGTGACGCCGCCGGCGGTGCTGCTGATGGGCCAGGGGCATGTCGGCTACACGCTGTTGAAATATGGCACGGATGAACAGAAGCAGCGCTGGTTGCCGCCTACGCTGCGTGGCGACTGGGCCTGGTGCCAACTGTTCAGTGAGCCTGAAGCGGGTTCGGATTTCGCCGCACTGGCTTGCGCGGCCACGCCCGAACGCGACGGCTGGCGCATCTGCGGCGAGAAGATATGGATATCCGATGGCGCGTATGCGGATTACGGTTTTCTGGTGACGCGGTCGGATCCGGCCGGGCTCAAGCACCAGGGGCTGACATGTTTTGTGGTGGATATGCGCGCGCCGGGCGTGACGGTGCGCGACGTGCGCCAGCCGAATGGCGGCTCGCATTTCAGCCATGTGCGTTTTGATGATTTATGGGTGCCGGATACGGACCGTGTGGGTGCGGTCAACGACGGCTGGCGGACATCGCTGACGACGCTGATGTATGAACGCTTTTTTGTCGGCTCCTGGGGGGTAACTGGGGCGTTCGGCGGCCCGCAACTGCGCCACCTGCTGGCCTTGGCGCAACAGTGTGAAAAAAATGGCCGGCCGGCGCTTGAGGATAGTACGGTGCGCCAGCGCATCAGCGCTTTTGTGGTGCGCGCCAAGGCGATCAAGCACATGAGTTACCGCGTGCTGACGACGGTATCGCAGGGCGAGATTCCCGGCCCGGAGGGTTCCATCGTCAAGATGGAGTTCGCCCACTTGACCCAGGACATGGCGAATTTCGGCCTTGAGCTGATGGGGACTATGGCCATGCTGGCAGGCGATGATGCGCTGTTTGCCGGCGACTTCCAGGCGGCGATGCTGGAAAACCCGTGCATGCGCATTGCCGGCGGCACGGACGAGATTCAGCGCACCATCATCGGCGAACGCCTGCTTGGCCTGCCGCCCGACACGCCTGTGCCGCGCGATTTGCCGTTCCGCGATCTGCCGCGCGGCGGGGGGTGGCGTGCAACGGCTTAGGTCGCTGTGGCTGTGCCTCGCCGTCTTGCTGGCGCCGACTTTTGCGTGGGCTGATGCAACGCACTCTGCGGAGCCGCTGGAAATCATCACCTTGAAACATCGCCGTGCCGAGCAGTTGCTGCCGCAGCTCATTCTGTTCGTCGAGTCGGGCGGATCAATCAGCGGGATGAACAACAGCTTGTTTTTGCGCACTTCGAGTGGCAATCAAGCCGAAATCCGCAAACTGGTCGAGGCGCTGGATACGCCGTTGCGCCGTTTGCTGATCCAGGTGCGGCAGGAAGGTGAAAATGATGCCGAGGCGAGCGGCGGGAATGTCGCCGGTCGCGTCATACTCGGTGGTGGCGCGCCTGCCGTGCAGGGCAGCGCCGGGCTTTATCAGCGCGAGCAGAACAGCCGGCGCACGACCAGCCAGCAGGTGCAAACGCTGGAGGGTGAGCGTGCGTCCATCATGAACGGGCAATCGCTGGTGTTGCCGATGCGCCAGATCATCGTCACGCCAGCGGGCGTGGTGGTTGCCCAGAATATCGTGCAATACGATCTGGGCACCGGCTTCGTGGCGGTGCCACGTTTGAACGGCGATCAGGTCACGCTGGAGATCAGCCCGTTTGACGATACTGCCGGACGCTTGCCGGGTTCGGTGAATGTGCAGCGCCTGGTGACTACGGTCAGCGGCCGGCTGGGTGAATGGATTGCGCTGGGCGGGTCTGCCGTTGATACGCAGGATACGCAGCGCGAAATCGCCGGGTATGGCGTAAAGTCGGCGTCTCGCCATCCGCTACGGCGAGGAGAGCGTCTTTTGCTCGACCGCCCTGTAGCGCAGGGGCTTCATCAGCGCCGACTTTTGCTCAAAGTCGATGAATTGCCCTGACAGCGGCCTGAGAAAATCAACACATTAAAAACACATAACGTATCGGGAGATCATGCATGAGTTATTCCATTCCACAGCAGACCTTGCTGTCGACGCTGGATATCGAAATTACGGAAATGACCAGGCAGCGCGTGACGGCGACCATGCCGGTGACGCCCAAGGTGCATCAGCCATTTGGCCTGCTGCATGGCGGCGCCTCGGTGGTGTTGGCGGAAACGGTGGCCTCGATGGCGGCGTGGATGAATGTCGATCAATCGACGCAGCAAGTGGTCGGACTGGAGATCAACGCCAACCACCTGCGCGCCAAGCGCGACGGCATGGTGACGGCGGTGGCGACGCCGGCGCATATCGGCCGCCGCACGCAGGTTTGGGAAGTGCGGATTACCGATGAAGCCGACAAGCTGGTCTGTATTTCGCGCTGCACACTGGCCGTGGTTTCTGCTGCAGCTTGATGGCTTGACCAAAAAATAATGACGGAGAGAGTTTGCATGCCTGAACAACAGAAATTCAAATGGCGGCCAACGCCAGGGATAATCGCGCAGTCCACGCTGACGGCCTTTCTGAAGCGCGTCGGCGAGCCAAGCTATGAGTCTTTGGTTGCACGCGCCGATGCCGATCCGGCCTGGCTGATGGAGGAAGTCTTTGCCTTCTGCGACTTCCGTTTCTACAAACCTTATACGCAAATGCTGGATACTTCTCGCGGCATCGAATGGGCGCGCTGGTGCGTTGGCGGCACGACCAACATCGTGCTGAATTGCCTCGACCGGCATCGCGGCACGCCGGTGTGGGAGCAGCCCTTTCTGGTCTGGGAGGGCGAGGATCCGCAGGCGCAGCGCACCTACACTTACCGCGAATTCGATGCCGAAGTGTGCCGGCTGGCGGCGGCGCTCGAAGCGCTGGGCATAGAACGCGGTGACCGCGTCGGGCTGTATATGCCGAATGTGCCGGAAACTTTCATCGCGTTTTTCGCGGTGCTCAAGATCGGCGCCGTGCTGATGCCGCTGTTTTCCGGCTTCGGGCCGCAACCCTTGATCGCGCGGTTGAATGACGGCGAGGCGAAGGCCGTGTTGACGGTGGATGGCACCTGGCGTCGTGGCAGCGCAGGGCCGATGAAAACCGTGCTCGACGAGGCGCTGCATGAAGTGCCCAGCGTCAAGCATGTGCTCGTGTTGCGGCATATCGGCGCAGCGCTGGATTGCCCCATGCAGGCCGGCCGCGATCACGACTGGGCAGCGCTGGTGGCCGGCCAGCCCGGCCAGCACCCGACGGCGGAGATGGATGCCGAAGCGCCATCGATCCTGCTGTACACCTCGGGCACCACCGGCAAGCCGAAGGGCTGCGTGTTTACCCATGTCGGCTTTCTCGGCTCGATGGTCACACGCGATATGCATATCTGCGGCGATTACAAATCCAGCGACCGGTTTTTCTTCATGAGCGACATGGGCTGGATGGTGGGCGCGATGTGCGCCTGCATCCCGAGCTATTTCGGCGGCAGCCTGCTGGTGGCCGAAGGCGCGCCGGATTATCCGGACACCGGGCGCTTCTGGCGGCTGGTGCAGAACCACAAGG
>JBAQUE010000117.1:0-4882 GCA_049297315.1 Rugosibacter sp. | reverse complement strand
TCATGGCCGGCGCGGCGCAAATTGATTTCGATCAGCGATTGAATCGCCGGTTCATCTTCGACGACAAGGATGGTTGCGGACATGATTTATCCAGCATGAATGGAAAAGCCCAGTCTATTGCAGCTCGATGACGGTTCGGTGACAGTCAAGCCTGTCTTGGTGCGTTATGATAATAGGTTGTATGTTTTGATGGATAACATCGTTTGCACCAAATTCAAAAAACCTAGGAGACTGCTTAATGAAATACCGATCCGTGTTCCGCCCAGACCTGTTTGCCGGACAAACCATTATTGTCACGGGCGGTGGCAGCGGCATTGGCAGGTGTACCGCGCACGAACTCGCCAGTCTTGGGGCAACGGTCGCGCTGGTCGGCCGCAAGATCGAGAAGCTCACTGCCGTGCAAGGCGAGATTGCCGCAGCGGGCGGCAAAGCCAGTTGCCATGTGTGCGACATCCGTAACGAGGCGACAGTCAAGGCCATGATCAGCGATGTGCTGGCGCAGCATGGCGCTATTCATCATCTGGTCAATAATGCGGGTGGCCAGTTCCCGTCGCTGGTCAGGGATTTGACGTTGAATGGCTGGGAGGCGGTGGTCAAGAACAACCTGACTGGCGGCTTCCTGGTGTCGCGCGAGTGCTATACGCAGTGGATGGAGAATCATGGCGGCTCCATCGTCAATATCATTGCCGACATCTGGGGCGGCATGCCCACCATGGCGCATACCGGTGCGGCGCGCGCGGGCATGCTGTCCTTCACCGAAACGGCCGCCTGCGAATGGGCGCATTCCGGTGTGCGGGTCAATGCGGTTGCCCCGGGCTGGGTTGCCAGCAGCGGGTTTGACACCTATTCGCCCGAGGTTCAGGCGCAGATGCGTCACTTGAAAGACAAATGCCCGTTGCAGCGCTTTGGTACCGAAGCGGAAGTCTCGGCGGCAATCGTGTTTCTGCTCTCGGAAGCGGCTGCGTTCATCACCGGCTCGTACATCCGCGTTGATGGCGGCGTGCCAAACGCGCGCCATACCTGGACGCTGATTCCACATCAACGCTCCAAGCCATTCGAGGGCTTCCCCCTGGCCACTTTGCCCAAAAGCCTGTCAGGCGCAAACGAATGAATAACCCGACAATCGCCAATGCAGCGGTGTTGCCGCAACCGGTGCGCAGGGAATTTATTGGGCGTGATGGCGGCAAGCTGATCGCCGATGCGTATGGCGACCCCGCCGCGCCGACCGTGGTGCTGCTGCATGGTGGCGGTCAGACACGCCATGCCTGGGGCAATACGGCTGCGCAGTTGGCGGCTGCTGGCTGGTATGCCCTCGCGCTGGACGCCCGCGGTCACGGGGAGAGCGCCTGGGCGGCAGATCGTGACTACAGCATAGACACACAGGCGCATGAGATGCGTGGCATCTGGCGCGAGCTTGGGCGGCCACTGGCAGCCGTTGGCGCATCCATGGGCGGGCTGATTTCCATGGTTGCCGCTGGCTATGCCGAGGAGCCCTTGATTGATGCGCTGGTGCTGGTCGATATTGCGCCGCAGATTGAAGCCAGCGGCTCTGATCGGGTCATCGAATTCATGACGGCCAATCCGCAGGGCTTTGAAAGCCTGCAAGCGGCGGCGGAGTTTGTCGCGGCGTATCGCAAGCGGCCGGTGCAAAAGAATATTGACGGGTTGAAAAAGAACATGCGCCAGAATGCCGCAGGCCGCTGGGTATGGCACTGGGATCCGCATCTGCTGGACCATCGCGGCAAATCCCGCAGTGATACGGCGCATTACGAACAGGCCGTGCGCAACTTGCGCATCCCGGCCCTGCTGGTGCGCGGCCACCATAGTGACGTGTTGAGCGAGGAGGGTGCGCAGGCCTTTTTGCAGATGCTGCCCGGCGCAAGCTATGTTGACCTGAAGGATGCCGGGCACATGGTCGCCGGTGACGTGAATGACGTATTCACCCAAGCCGTCACTGATTTTCTTGAAACCGCCCTGCCAGTTTCCCGGCAGTGAAGTGACGTGGTGTGACACTTACCGAGCTCCGCTACATCGTCGCCCTCGCCCGCGAAAGCCACTTTGGCCGTGCGGCGGAAAAATGCCATGTCGCCCAGCCAACCTTGTCGGTTGCGGTCAAGAAACTGGAAGACGCGCTGGGCATTGTGCTGTTCGAACGCAACAGTGGCGAGGTGCGCGCCACGGCGATAGGCGCGCAAGTCGTCGCGCAAGCCGAGCGGGTGCTGAGCGAAGCGGCGCGCGTCACCGAAATCGCCGCAGCCGGACGCGACCCGCTGGCCGGGCCTTTGCGGCTGGGCGTGATCTATACCATCGGCCCCTGGCTGCTGCCCGCGCTGGTGCCCATCCTGAAACAGCGCGTACCCAGGATGCCGCTCATCATTGCAGAGGGTTATACCGAGGTGCTGCTGGAAAAGCTCAGGAATTTCGAGCTGGATGCGCTGGTGCTGGCCCTGCCGGTAGCCGAACCCGGCCTCGTCGTCCAGGCCGTGTATGACGAGCCTTTCCGTGTGCTGCTTCCCGCTGCCCATCCGTGGGTGAAGCACAAGTCGCTGAAGGCCAGGCAGTTGCTGGATGAACCGCTGCTCATGCTCGGCCCCGGCAATTGCTTCCGTGACCAGGTGCTGGACTTGTGCGCCCGTGCGACGCACGGCCAGTCACCGCAGGTGCTTGAATCATCATCGCTGGAAACCATCCGGTACATGGTGGCTTCCGGCGTTGGGGTGACCGTGATGCCTGCCAGCAGCGTGGATACACTGGCCAAGAATGATCCGTTGCTGCGCGTGCGGCCGTTTGCCGAACCCACACCCACGCGTCGTGTTGGCCTGGTCTGGCGTGCCAGTTTTCCGCGGCATCAGGCCATTGATGTCCTGCGTACCGCACTGGGTGATTGCAAGCTGCCCGGCACGCGGCCAGTGTTGGTCGCATAGACTGCGCTAATAGCCTCTGGCTATTAGCGCAGTGCAAAAAATCAATTAGAACCTGTAACATAAGGCTGCTAAAGTGCACGCAGGCTGGATGTAGGGGCTTGCCCGCACATGTAGCTTGGACGGCGTGTATTTACACCCGTCATTTCAGTCCATTTTTTTGCAGAGGAGAAACATCATGCAACTCAAGGGTTCAAAAACCGAAGGCCATCTGAAGGACGCTTTTGCCGGCGAATCCCAGGCCAACCGCCGTTATCTTTATTTTGCGAACAAGGCTGACGTTGAAGGCTACAACGACGTTTCCGCCGTGTTCCGTTCCACCGCCGAAGGCGAAACCGGCCATGCCCACGGCCATCTGGAATACCTCGAAACCTGTGGTGATCCGGCTACCGGCCTGCCTTTCGGCCCGACGGCCGACAACTTGAAAACGGCTGTCGCCGGTGAAACGCACGAATACACCGACATGTATCCAGGCATGGCGAAAACCGCGCGCACGGAAGGTTTTGGCGAAATCGCCGACTGGTTTGAAACTCTGGCCAAGGCCGAGCGTTCACACGCCAACAAGTTCCAGCGCACGCTGGATACGCTGGGCGCCTGATACGGCGCTCCCGCAGCAAGGCGTTGGTGGCATGGCGGCTTGCCGCCGTGTCACCAACGCCGACTTTTTACCATCCCGAGGGAAACATCATGCGTGAAGGCAATCTGGAAGCGCCGACCCGGCATCCTATCGACTGGAAAAACCCGCAGTTCTACGACGCGCTTTCTTGCGAGCAAGAGCTGGAGCGGATTTTCGACATCTGCCATGGTTGCCGCCGCTGTGTTTCTCTGTGCAATGCGTTCCCTACGCTGTTCGACCTGATTGATGCCGCCGGCGATGCGGAAACCGCCGGTGTGCCCAAAGCAAGCTATGGCAGCGTCGTAGACCAGTGTTATCTGTGCGACGTGTGCTACATGACCAAATGCCCTTACGTGCCGCCGCACCCGTGGAACCTCGATTTTCCGCATACCATGCTGCGCGCCAAGGCGATCAAATTCAAGGCCGGTGAAACCAACTTCCGCGACAAGATGCTGACCTCGACGGATGTCGTCGGCAAGCTGGCCTCGATTCCCGTTGTCGTGCAGGTGGTCAATGCCGCCAACAAGAATGGCCTCGCGCGTGGCGCGATGGAATCCGTGCTCGGCGTCAAGAAAGAACGCTGGCTGCCCGAATATGACAGCAAGCATTTTCGCAAGACCGCCGGCGCCGTGGCTGCGCAAAAAGTGACCGATGGCCAGCGCACGCCCGGCAAGGTGGCGATTTTTTCCACCTGTTATGTGAATTACAACGAACCCGGCATCGGCCACGACCTGGTCAAGCTGCTTGAACACAATGAAGTGCCCTGGGTGCTGGCCGAAAAAGAAGCCTGCTGTGGCATGCCCAAGCTGGAGCTCGGCGATCTGGACGCCGTGGAAAAACTCAAGAACATCAATATCCCGATGCTGGTCAAGCTCGCCCGCGCCGGGTACGCCATCCTTACGCCGGTGCCCTCCTGCACACTGATGTTCAAGAGCGAACTGCCGCTGATGTTCCCCGGTGACGCCGATGTCCAGGCGGTCGCCAAGGCCATGTTCGACCCGTTTGAATATTTCGTCCAGCGCAACAAGGATGGCCTGCTCAAAACCGAATTTCCCAAGCCGCTGGGCAAGGTCTCGTACCACATCCCCTGCCATTCGCGGGTGCAGAACATGGGCCGCAAGACCGAAGAAATGCTCAAGCTCACCGGCGCGACAGTCAACACCGTCGAGCGTTGTTCCGGGCATGACGGCACCTGGGGCGTGAAGAAGGAGTATTACGCGATGTCGATGAAAATCGGCACGCCGGTGTTCAAGGCGATGGCCAGGGACGAACCGGACTATGTCAGCTCGGACTGTGCCATCGCCGGCCGGCATATCCTGCAAGGCATGAGCGAGAACGGCAGCGC
>JBAQUE010000116.1:0-7089 GCA_049297315.1 Rugosibacter sp. | reverse complement strand
AAAAGTCGGCATATTCCGCACGTCAGCCTTGACGATACTTGAAAGCAACCGGCTGATCGAGGCCGCCAAAAAAGTGCTGCATCAAGTGCAGTCGCCCACGTTGATTGTGCATTCCACCGAAGACGATACCGCCAGCGTGAACAATGCGCACTATGTGGCTCAGCGAATCGCCTCGCGGGACGTGGAACAGTTTTTTGTCGATGACACCTATCACGTGCTGACTTTGGACAAACGCCGTGTTGATGTGGCCAACCGCATGGCTAAATTTTTCAAGCAATGCACGACTCACTACGCGTAAGGTTTGATGCAGAAAAATCCCTACAACCTGATTGAACCCGCAGCCTTAATCCAACATTTCTTGCGCCATCCGCCTGAAGGGTTTCCGGTTCTGAAGATCGGCGGCGTGCCCGCGTTTGAGACTCGCTTCAATCTGCTCACCACGATGGCGCCAGATGATCGCCGGAAGCTTGAGCGCTTGCCGTTCTATCGCTGGCAGCAGCAGTGGCTAAAACCGAGAACCTGTTTTATCGGTGCGACAGTTTCCGAATATGGATTGCTGCCGGCATCAACCACGCCAGACCATTTCCTTGCCAGCATATTGGCGGCTGCGGCCGATTATCCATTTCTTATCGTCAAGGATTTGCCCACGCAATCTGTGCTGGTCGGCGAACCGGCGCTTGCCCATAGCCAGGTTTTCATGGATGCCGCACAAAATGCTGGATTTTTCGCCATCGAGGGGCAGGCCTTGGCTTATGTGCCGATCGACTTCACGTCAATCGAAGAATTCCTGTCCCGCATGCCCAAGTCCCGGCGCAAGGACATCAAGCGCAAGACGCGGGAAAATCCGGCGTTGGTCATCGGCCAAATCCCCACGGGAGATGCGCAATTTGATGATGAAAATTTATTGGCGGAGTATTACGCACTGTACCGCCAGGTGTATGACCAAAGCGAGACGCGCTTTGACTTGCTCTCCCCTGGGTTCTTCCGTGCGCTATTGCAGGATGAATCCTGCGGCGGCATGGTGTTCACGTATCGGGTGGAGGGCAAGCTCATCGGCTACAACCTGTGCTTTGTACATGGCGGCATGCTGCTGGATAAATACGTCGGCTTTGCCTATCCGGCTTCGCGCGAACACAATCTGTATTTCGTGAGCTGGATAAGCAACCTGCGCTATGCGCTGGAAAAAGGACTGCGCTATTACGTTGCCGGCTGGACAGATCCTGAAATCAAACGCCATCTGGGCGCCAGCTTCACCTTCACACGCCATGCGGTGTACATCCGTAACCCTGTGCTGCGCTGGGCGCTGCGCCCGTTCAAGCGGTTCTTTGAATCAGATAGCCAATGGCATGAAATCGCTCATTCTTGATTTTGATGGTTCGGTCAAGCCGCTGCCCAATGAATTGCGCATCGACTTTCGCCATAGTCAGGAAAAAATCCGTTTCGGCTGCCGCCTTGAGGCGCTGGAGGTACTCGAAAAATTAAATCCAGACGATACGTTAACTTCTCAGCCCGGTATCACCTTCCTCGGCAGTGGCGATTTCCATCACCTCAGCCACTGGCTGATTAGCCGCTACGCCCGACTTAACCAGGCAATACAAGTCGTCGTTTTCGATAACCATCCGGACAACATGCGTTACCCATTCGGCATCCATTGCGGCTCCTGGGTATGGCATGCCAGCCGCCTTCCTTGCGTCTCGTGCGTGCATGTCGTTGGCATCACATCAAAGGATGTCGAGGCGGCGCATGGCTGGGAAAACCATTTGCGCAATCTCCGTTCAGGCAAGGTGCGTTATTGGTGCGTAGGGCGGGACTTGGGCTGGATGGGGCGCCTGGGCATTCACCACAGCCACTCCTTTGCCACGACAAGCGCCATGCTGGCGGCTTTTCAGGCACAACTCGCCGTATCGCCAGCGCCGACTTATTTAAGCATCGACAAGGATGTGCTATCTGTTGAGGACGCGCGCACCAACTGGGATCAGGGCGTGATGCGGCTGGCGGAAATGGAGGCGGCTATCCGTCAATTCAGGCAGCAAGTGATCGCTTGCGATGTCACTGGCGATATTTCTGTTTACCGCTACAAAAGTCGTTTCAAGCGTTTTCTGAGCGGCATCGACGGGCAAACTGGGATTGGCACAGCCGATCTGGAACGCTGGCAGTTGGCGCAACAGGCGATTAACCTGAAGCTGTTGCAATGCTTATCCGCTTAACTGGCTGGCGACTTCAATTTCCCGCGCAATCTGGTCAAACTTGTTGTCATCGAGCCACAAGCTGTTGCTGACCGTGAGCATGCGCGCTGCAAAATCGCGCGCATGGGGAACCGTATTGGAAACCTCGGCCTGGCCTACTCGACCAGATAAATAGGGATAGTCCGGCAAGGCGTGAATGTACAGACGGCTGACGCCCAGGCCTGCACCCCACAAGGTTTTTAATGCCGCATCGCGCGCCGCTTGACTGGACATCAGCACCATGAAGAATGGCCAGGTGCCGCGGGTGTATTTATCGTCCGGGGTATCCTGCAGCACCTGAATGCCAGCAATGGCGGCGAGCCTTGCCAGGCGGGGCATGGCCTGCTGCTGCAAATCATCGAGAAATTCCGGCAGACGCTTCAAGGCATTGGCGCCGACGGCCTTGCGCCAGCGGCCAACGCGGTGCAGTGGAATGTCGTCGGAAAAATCGTCGCCAACAGCCTTGATCAATGAGTTTTTTTTGAGCGCCTGACGCAAGGGCAGGCCGTAGGCTATTGGCAATCCCCACGGCTGATACAGCGCGGCATAGCCAAGAAGCTCAACACTGCGGCGCAATTCCCACAAGGGTTTCGATGGCGCGATTTCCGCCGCTGTGGCTTGCAGCTTTTTTCGCAAGTGAGCGTCATGTGCGATCAACACGCCACCCTCATAAGTCGTCAAACCCTTGCCCACCGCCAGGCTGTAAAATCCCGCATCCCCGGCCATGCCAACGGCTTGCCCTTGCCAGGTGGCGCCCAGCGCCTGCGCTGCGTCCTCGATCACATAAGCCCCGCGACTGCGCGCGATTTCCAGTAGCGGCGTGAGGTTGGCCACCCGCCCGCCAAGATGCGAGGCAATAACCGCCAGCGTATTTTCATCGCACAAGGCCGCGAGCTGGTTGTGATCAAGATCGAAGTTGTTCGGCTGCAAGTCACACAACACCGGCTGCAAGCCGCAATGCAAAACCGCCAGCGCGACCAAGGGGCAGGTGTAGGCTGGCAGGATGACCTTGCGGCGCGCGCTTTGCCGTTTTAATGTGGTCAGGGCGATAATTTGCGCGGCTGTGCCCGAACAGGTGATTTGCACCGCGGATAAATGAATAAAATCAGCCATCCCCCTTTCCAGCGACGCGCCCGCAGGGAACAAGTCACGCCATGCCAGGGGCAGGCCCGCGGTTGGCGGTATTTCTTTCATTGGCGGGATTGCCTTCAATGCGCGGTTTCCGCTTCGCTGACACTAAAGCAAACAATGCCCGCCACGATGCACAGGCCACCCAAAACCTGCATGAATGACAAGTGCTCGCCAAAATACATGACCGAAATGGCCAGCACGGTAATCACCTCCAGATGCGAAGCGGCAAACGCCGGGCCAATCGGCGCGTGTTTGAGCAGCGTCATCCAGGTGACAAAAGCGCCGCAATAACCGAGCATGGCGCCGTAAATCCAGGGGCTGAAAAATATCTCGCGCAACCAGAGGGAGGTCATGGCGAATTCGCCCGCATGGGTGGAAGCAAGCTTGAAGCACACTTGAGTGAACGTATCGAACAGCATCAGCGCAGCGAAGCCAATGAAATAAAAAAGTTTTTTGTTCATGCGTGGGCTCACGGGCCGATTCATGCAATAAACCCGCCGGCCAGCGCAACGCCGATAGTGACCAGCCACATGCCGATGATGCGCAGGCGGTCCAGTCGTTCACCGAACAGCAGCTTGCCTGCCAGCATGACGATAACGATATTGATGGAGCCAACCAGCATGCCCATAGACAACGGCACGATGGATAGCAGCGCCAGCCAGACGATGAATTCCAGGCAGAAGCAGCTGATGCCTATCCATAGCGGGAATGACGAAAGCATCAATTTCCAGCGCCGCCACTCGGTTTCATGCTCGGCGATTGCAGCGGACTTGAACGCCAGATGCCCGGCGGTATCCAGAATGATATTGAGCAGCCAGAAGAGGATGGCGAGATGGGGCAAAGTGGGCGTTGAAGGCGTAAAAGTTCGCGGCAACTTATCACAAAACCCCTTCGCTTCAGGGGTTGGCAACGTTATAGGCGCTGTAGCCTTTTTTCCAGCCGCGCCACATCGTCGCGCAGGCAATCGACTTCCGCCGAAAAGTCGGCGATGGCGAGACGGCGCGCGATGGCCGGGCGCTCTTCGGTCAGGTATTCGGCGAAATTTTCCGCCAGGTTTTTCAGCTTGTCGCGTTGCCACGCGGCGAATGCGCTGGCGCCCGTCGTTAACCGGTGCGCGGCAATATCACCGACCACGCGCGACAGGTCCTCTTCAACATCCCAGCGCAGATGCTGGATGACATAGCCGAGTTCCTGCGCGAAGTCGGCGGAGCCGGTGATGCGTGCGGCGCGCATGACTGCAGCCTTGCCTTGTAGCGCCAGCAGCGGTGCGCTAGCGGGCAGGTCTATCGTGACAGTGGCAGTTGCCTCTGCGGGCGGCGCAGCGACGAGTCCCTCCGCCGTGATGCTGAACAGGGCGGAAAAAGGCGGCAGGGTGAGGTGCGCGCATTGCCCGGCGAACGGCTGCAATTTCTCCCGCGCCCAGGATGCCTGCGCCAGCAGATGATTGACTGCCGCCAACGCTGGTGCGGGCAATGTACGCGGATTACTCAATGACGCTCAGCCTTGCTGTATGCCGGCGACACGCCAGCCGCTGGAGCCATCCATCGGCTTGACCAGATGCCAGACTTCGACAAAAGATTCTGGCGCGGCATGCGCGTCTTCACGCAGTTGGCCGTGAAAGCGCACGCTGGCGACATGGCGGCTGGCTTCGCTATCAATATCCAGCAGGTCGGCGTTGAGCTGGATGACATCCGTCTGTTGCTGCGCGTGGCCGCGCTCCTGGTATTGCATCTGGATTTCGGCGGCCACTTCGGGCGTGGAGAACAAACGGATGTCTTCCATGTCACCCCGGTCGTTCGCCGCTTGCAGGCGCACGAAATTCAACTTTGCCTGGCGCAGGAAACCGTCGACATCGAAGTCGGCGGGGATGTTGCCTGCGCCAGGCGCACCTGTTGCAACACTCGTCGCCGTATTGCCAACGCCGACTTTTTGCGCATCGAACTGCATCGGTTCAACCCGTCCTGCATTGCCTGCGCCAGCATATTGCATAGGTGCAGGTTTACCGAAGAATTTACGCAGCAGGAAAATCGCCGCCATCGCCAACAGGGCAATCATCAGGAAATTGGCGACGCCCTCACCCATCCCGAAATGCGACAATAGCGAAACCAGCCCGATGCCTGCGGCCAGCCCGGCGATCGGGCCCAGCCAGCGGCTCATGCCTGTACGCGGCGGCGCAACCGGCGCGGGTGCGGCGTTTTGCTGGGGTGTCGCCGGTCGCTGCGCGACAGACGAGTTGCGTTGCATACCGAAGGATTTGCTACCACCCAGCCGCCGCGCTTCGGCGCTCTCGACCATAACACCGAGACAAATGACCAATGCAAATAATGCAGCAATAAATTTTTTCACAGAACTCCCTTTCAGAATTTATACCCGCGATGCAGGGCGACCACGCCCGCCGTCAGGTTGAACACTTCGACCCGTTCCAGGCCGGCTTGTTCCATCATTGTTTTCAATATTGCCTGGTCGGGATGCATGCGGATGGATTCGGCCAGATAGCGGTAAGACGCCGCATCGCCGGCGATTTTTTCGCCCAGCCAGGGCAGCAGCTTGAACGAATACAGGTCGTAGGCTTTTTCCAGCGGTTGCCAGACCTTGGAAAACTCCAGCACCAGCAGCCGCCCGCCGGGACGCAGCACGCGCCGCATTTCGGCCAGCGCCTGCGCCTTGTGCGTCATGTTGCGCAGGCCAAAGGCGACGCTCACGATGTCGAAATGGTTGTCGGGGAAGGGCAGTTTTTCCGCGTCGCACTGGGCGACGGGTGCGAGCACGCCTGCGTCCAGCAGGCGGTCGCGGCCAACGCTGAGCATCGCGTTGTTGATGTCGGTGAGCCACACCTGCCCGCCGGTTTTATCAAAAGCGCCGACGCGGCGCGCAAAGGCCGAGGACAGGTCGGCCGTGCCGCCCGCCACGTCGAGCACGCGCTCCCCCGGTCGCGGCGCGGCCATTTCAATGGTGAACTTTTTCCACACGCGATGCAGGCCAAGCGACATCAGGTCGTTCATCAGGTCGTATTTTTGGGCGACGGATGAAAACACGCCGGCGACGCGCTGCGCCTTTTCGCCTTCGTCCACCTTTTCAAAACCGAAATGGGTTTCCGCCATCAGTGGCCTCCGCAGCCGGTTTTGGGTGCTGGGTTTTGCGGCGCGTTACCCGTGGTATCGACTTCGCGGTTGGCGCCGGCGGTCGCCAGTCGTTCGAGATAGTCAGCCCACAGCGCATCCTGGTTTGCGCCCAGATAATGCAGCACGTCCCAGGAAAAAATGCCGCTGTCGTGGCCGTCGGAAAAAGTTGGCCGTATGCCGTAGCTGCCGACGGGTTCCAGCGCGGTAATCGTCACGCCGCGCTTGCCGGTTTGCAGAGTTTCCTGCCCCTTGCCGTGGCCGCGCACTTCCGCCGACGGGCTGTAAACCCGCAGGAACTCGACCGGCAGTTGAAAGTGGCTGCCGTCATCAAATGCGATTTCCAGCCGGTTGGATTGCTGGTGCAAGGTGATTTCAGTCGGGGTGGGCGTGGTGTTGTCAAGGCCGGGCATGATGGATTATCGCGCTGCGAGGCGGGTGGCTATCATAGCGCACCCCTGCCCTGCAAACACATGCCGGCACACCACTAACGCTCATGGCCAGGAAGGCCACCCACTGATGATGAAACACGCGAAAAGCGGCAAATAAAGACCCGCCCCTCCCATCCGCTATGCGGCCCACGGCTGGCTTTGCACAGCCAGCCGGCTGCGGCG
>JBAQUE010000115.1:0-6404 GCA_049297315.1 Rugosibacter sp. | reverse complement strand
ACGGCGCGATATGCGTAAAGACACCTTAGACGCCTTAGGCGACGTATCCGGCGACGCCACTGCGCGCTGCCTGCGTTGCGGGGCGGCTTTTACATGCGGCATGGCGGCGGGACTCGCCGCCTGCTGGTGCGCCGGACTGCCTGTGCTGGCCAGCGCCGATAAAGCGGCAACGGGTTGTTATTGTCCGGCTTGCTTGCGCGAGTTGCTCGGGCTTGCTGCCGCCCCTGCCCCAGATTGACACTCGCCGAGCAGTAAAATCGCGTCGCGGTTGCTCCAGGAAAAACAGGCCGCGGCCGCTGCTTGCCAGGGCAGCCAGCGGTAGGCGCGGTGTTCGTCCGGGGTGATGGTGATAACGCGTGTGGCGGGAATTTTCAGGCTGAAAACATGCTCGGTGTTTTGCGTCACGCCAGGGCCATAGCGATATCGCCATTCGGGAAAAATCTCGAACTGGTTGGTTTTTTCCCAGTCGAGAAAGTCTGCCGCTGGCGCGGCGATGCCCGTTTCTTCCTGCACTTCGCGGCGCGCGGTTTCCGGCAGCGGCTCATCCTCTTCCTGGCTGCCCGTCACCGATTGCCAGAAGCCGGGATGCTGCGCGCGTTCCAGCAGCAGGATATCCAGCGCCGGCGTGTGGATGACCACCAGCACCGAGACCGGTTTCTTGAATTTCATTGTCCCGGCTGGCTGATGGTCGGCAGCCAGGCGATGCCGTCGGCCTGCATGTCGATCAGGCACCAGAACGGCACGCCTTGCTCGCGCCATTCGATGGCCGCATTCTGAAAAACCTGCATCAGCGTGACGAAGTCGTTTTCGGCGCGGGCGTGGAGGCCGTCGCAATGGTCGAGGATGATCACATAGCCTTCGGCCGGCCGCCAGCCCATGTCGAGCAGACAGTCGCTCAAGGCGTCGAAGTTATGGCCGAACCAGTCGGGAAAGCCGAGGCGCTGGCCAATTGCATCCAGCGCTTCGTCACGGGTGCGTGCGCCGCGCAGGTCGACGCGCTGCACCAGGCAACCGGCAGCTTCGGCGCCGTCAACCAGGTCGCCGATATTGCCCTGCGGCAGGTGATAGACGCCGGTGTTGGCGAGCGAGTTGAACAAGGTTTGATAGTGGTTGATGCTCATCGCTGAATTTCCCGGAAACTGCGATAGTGGTCGCCAGTGTAATAGAACACGGCCGGTGGCGCGCCGCGGTCTTTTCTGCCCGGCGTCGGTACCGTGTATTCGTGATAGTAGCCACGCGGTTCAGGCGGCAGGCGCTGTTCAAAATTGTTGAAGACGATGCCATCACGCCGATACGGAAAGGGGCCGCCACGGTCTATCAAATCCAGCATCGCACGCGCTTCGGCCGGTAATTGCCCGCTCGGGATGGCGTCGCCCGCCGTGGCGGTGAAGGCAAAACCGGCATATACCAGGCCTAGCAGCAGGACAAGCAGTTTGCGCATCACACGGGCTGCCACGGGCTACCTGTTGTCAGCCGACCTGAACCTGGGTTTCCACTTTCTGCCGCAGGCGGATATGCAGTTCGCGTAGCTGCTTTTCATCGACGTCGGACGGCGCATCGGTGAGCAGGCACTGCGCGCGTTGTGTCTTCGGGAAGGCGATCACATCGCGGATCGATTCAGCGCCGGTCATCATGGTGACAATGCGGTCCAGGCCGAAGGCCAGCCCGCCATGCGGTGGCGCGCCGTATTTCAGCGCATCGAGCAGGAAGCCGAATTTCGCTTGCTGCTCTTCGGGCCCGATGCCGAGCGCCTGGAATACTTGCGCCTGCACTTCCGCACGATGGATACGCACCGAGCCGCCGCCCATTTCCCAGCCGTTCAAGGCGAGGTCATAAGCTTTGGCCATACACGCGCCGGGGTCGGTCGCCATGAGTTGCTCGTGGCCATCTTTCGGGCTGGTGAAGGGGTGATGGCAGGCATTCCAGCGCTTGTTTTCCTCGTCATATTCGAACATCGGGAAATCAACCACCCACAATGGCCGCCAGGCTTCGCCGGTGAGATAGCCTTTGTCGTGGCCCAGCTTGCTGCGCAATGCGCCGAGCGCGTCATTGACGATTTTGGTCTTGTCAGCGCCGAAGAAAATCAGGTCGCCCGACTGCGCGCCGGTGCGCTCGAGGATGGCCTTCAACGCTTGCTCGTGCAGATTCTTGACGATCGGCGATTGCAAGCCTTCTTCATTGGGTTGGCTGGCGTCATTCACTTTAATGTAGGCTAGGCCCTTGGCGCCGTAGATTTTGACGAATTCGGTATAGGCGTCTATTTCGCTGCGCGTCAGCGCTTTTTCGCCGCCGCCGCCGGGCACGCGCAAAGCCGCGACGCGGCCGCCGGAATTCGCCGGGCCGCTGAATACCTTGAAACCGACGTCAGCCACCGCATCGGTGACATCCACCAGTTCCAGCGTGACGCGCAAGTCGGGCTTGTCGGAACCATAACGCCGCATCGCTTCGGTATGCGACATGCGCGGGAAGGGGTTGGGCAGGTCGACATCCAGCGCCGTCTTGAACACGCTGCGGATCATGGCTTCCATCAAATCGGTAATCTGCACCTCGGTCAAAAATGAGGTTTCAATATCCACCTGGGTGAATTCGGGCTGCCGGTCGGCGCGCAGGTCTTCGTCGCGGAAGCACTTGGTGATCTGGTAGTAACGGTCATAACCGGCGACCATCAACAGTTGCTTGAACAATTGCGGCGATTGCGGCAGGGCGAAAAACTGGCCGGGATGCACGCGGGATGGCACCAGATAATCGCGCGCGCCTTCTGGGGTTGATTTGGTCAGCATCGGCGTTTCGATGTCGATGAAGCCCGCATCATCCAGGAAGCGGCGGAAAGCCATGGCCACCTTGTAGCGCAGCATCAGGTTCTTCTGCATTTGCGGGCGGCGCAGGTCGATCACGCGATGCGTCAAGCGCACGTTTTCAGAGAGGTTTTCTTCATCGAGCTGGAAAGGCGGCGTTACGGCAGTGTTCAGTACTTCGAGTTCATGGCACAGAATCTCTATCTCGCCGGTGGGCAAGTTGGCATTCTCGGTGCCGGCGGGACGGCGGCGCACCAGCCCGGTGACCTTGAGCACATATTCGTTGCGCACCTCCTCGGCCACCTTGAACATCTCCGGCCGGTCAGGATCGCATACGATTTGCGCCAGGCCTTCGCGGTCGCGCAAGTCGATGAAGATCACGCCGCCGTGGTCGCGCCGGCGGTGGTTCCAGCCGCACAGGGTAACTGTCTGGCCAACATGGGAAGCGTTGACCTGGCCGCAATAATGAGTACGCATAAAGTGTGTTCCAACGAAATTCGCCCGACGGGGCGGTTACTTGACAGGGGTTACAGACGGCTTGTGCAAGCCAGGCGCAGTCTTCATGGGCGGGATAACGACCCCCATGGAGACGATGTATTTCAGGGCATCATCCACATCCATGCTGAGCTCGATGGCATCCTGCCTGCGCACAAAGAAAAAGAAACCATTCACCGGGCTGGGCGCGGTCGGGATAAAAACGCCGACATGTTCGTCCGGCAGCATGTCGGCCACATCGCGCGCCGGGCTGCCGGTCTGGAAGGCGATCGACCAAGCTTGCGGATGCGGATAGCGCACCAGCAAGACTTTGCGGAAGGCTTCACCATTATGTGAAAACAGGGTATCGCTGACTTGCTTGACGGCGTAATACAGCGACTTGACAATGGGGATGCGCGCCAGCACGCTTTCCCAGAAGCGCACCAGCTTCTGGCCGATGATGTTGGTGGTGACCAGGCCAGTGAAAAAGACCACCAGCAAGGTCAGCACCACGCCCAGACCCGGCAGGTAGAAGCCCATCAACTGTTCCGGCTGGATTGCGTGCGGCAACAATGTCAGGGTTTGATCCATCGAGCGCACGATTAGCGCGAGCACCCAGAGGGTGATCCCCAGGGGCACCCAGATCAGCAGGCCGGTAATGAAGTATTTTTTCAAGGCAGTCAGTTGTTGGTAGGGGGTGTCGCCGTGCTCGGACCGGGTGACGTGCTGGCAGATTCAGTTATGGTCGGCTTGGCTTCCGAAACTTTGGGTTCAGCAGGTTTAGCTGCGGCAGAAGAACTTCCACCGCCTTTGAAATCAGTCGCATACCAGCCGCTGCCCTTGAGCTGGAAGCCCGGGGCGGTGAGTTGTTTGGCAAAAGTTTCAGACTGGCATTTGGGGCAGGTGGTCAGCAAGGGGTCGTTGACCTTCTGCATGACGTCCTTCTCAAAGCCGCAGCTGGTGCAGCGATAAGCGTAGATGGGCATGGCATTCTCCGGTATTTCTGGCAGAGAATGATTATAGCTGAAGGCCTCCTGGCCAAAAATCAAAGCATGCGGCCAAGATAGGCTTGGGTCAGCGGTTTGCCCCAAATCATGGCAATCATTCCGGCGGCCGCCAGGTAAGGACCAAAGGGAATCGGCACATTGCGCCCCTGCTTTGCAAAAACCATCAGCGCAATGCCAACCACGGCGCCCACCAGCGAGGACAGCAGGATGGTCAGGGGCAGCATCTGCCAGCCCAGCCAGGCGCCGAGTGCGGCGAGCAGCTTGAAGTCGCCGTAACCCATGCCTTCCTTGCCGGTGACGAGCTTGAACAGCCAATACACACTCCACAAGGCCAGATAGCCTGCCATCGCGCCAATCACCGCGCTTTTCAAGTCGGTATATGCGCCAAACAAGTTGAATGCAAGCCCCAACCAGAGCAAGGGCAACGTAATGTCATCAGGCAGCAGCTGGGTATCGTAATCAATGCAGGTCAGTGCAATCAGCGCGGCAATGAAAATGAATGCCCCCAGGCCCGTCACCGTCAAGCCAAAATGCCAGGCCGCGAAAGCGAACAAGGCTGCCGTGGTGAGTTCCACCAGTGGATAACGCATTGCAATCGGCGTCTTGCACGCGCTGCAACGGCCGCGCAGCATGAGCCAACTGATGACGGGGATATTTTCCTGGGGGCTGATCGCATGCCCGCACTTCGGGCAACGGGAGCGCGGCCTGGATAAGTTCAGCGTTTCCACCACGGGAGGCGCTTCGCCCCGCAACTCGGCGCACTGCGCAGCCCAATCGCGTTCCATCATGATGGGCAGGCGATGGATGACTACATTGAGAAAGCTGCCAATGACGAGACCCAGCACGCCGACGGCGAAGACAAGCACTGCCGGATCGGCAAACAAGGAATTCATCAACAGGGCTTAACCGACAACCGAGCCGAGCTTGAAGATCGGCAGATACATCGCGATGACCAGGCCACCGATCAAGATGCCCAGCACCACCATGATCATGGGCTCCATCAGGCTGGACAGCGCGTCAACGGCATCGTCAACTTCAGCTTCGAAGAAATCGGCGACTTTGCCGAGCATCGAATCAAGCTGCCCTGATTCTTCGCCGATGGCCACCATCTGCGTCACCATGGGGGGGAAGACGTCGGTATTTTGCATGGCGATGGTTAGGTTGGAGCCGGTGCTGACTTCAGCCTGAATCTGCTTGGTCGCCATGGCATACACGTAATTGCCGGCAGCGCCGCCGACGGACTCGAGCGCTTCGACCAAGGGCACACCAGCCGCAAACATGGTGGACAAAGTGCGCGTCCAGCGGGCGATGGAGGTCTTGCGTATCAGGTCGCCAAACACGGGCAACTTGAGTGCGTATTTGTCTACGGCGATCTGGAGGGCGCGCGAACGCTTGAACGCCTGGGCTATGCCATAAATCGCCGCGAACAGGCCACCGAAGATGATGTACCAGTTGGCGACAAAGTAATCGGAAATCGCCACCACGACCAAAGTCGGCCCTGGCAGGTCGCCGCCGAAGCTGGAAAATACGCTCTTGAACGCAGGCACCACAAAAATCATGATGACCGCCGTAATGACGAAGGCGACCACCAGGATGGAAGTCGGATAAAACATCGCGCTTTTCAGCTTGGCCTTGATGGCCTGGATTTTTTCCTTGTAGGAGGCCAAGCGATCCAGCAGGGTATCCAGGATACCGGCCTGCTCGCCTGCGGCAACCAGGTTGCAGAACAGTACATCAAAATATAGCGGGTATTTGCGGAATGCAGTGGCCAAACTGGAGCCTGTTTCCACATCATTCTTGATGGCGGTCAGCAACCTGGCCAGCGCCGGATTGTTGGTGCCTTTGCCGACGATATCGAAAGCCTGCAACAGCGGCACACCGGATTTGACCATGGTGGCAAGTTGCCGGGTGAATAGCGTGATGTCCTTGTCGGTAACCTTGCCGCCAGAACCCGCTTTCTTTTTCTTGAGCTTGGTGGCAAGAATATTCTGGCGGCGCAAGGCGGCACGCGCCGCTGTTGCGGTTGCTACCCTGATCTCACCACGGACAACTTTACCCGCCTTGTTCTTGCCTTCCCAAAGGAAACTGGCTTCTTTTGCAGAACTTGCAGCCTGTGCCGTACCTGTTG
>JBAQUE010000114.1:0-5670 GCA_049297315.1 Rugosibacter sp. | reverse complement strand
GGCTGGGACGGCCTGGCCGCGCAACTCGCCGTTCCGCCAGCGCCGACTTTTGCACTGGGCGGGCTGTCGCGTAGCGATCTTGACGCCGCCCGCGCCGCCGGGGCGCACGGCATCGCGGCGATACGCGCCGCATGGCGCGGCTAGACTACGTACTTCCTGTGCTTATTCCATCGCCTCGTCAGGCGGGGCTTCATCCTTGGCCGCGATGCGATATTCGTCATTCGCCCAGGCGCCCAAATCGGCACCCTTGCAGCGCGCCGAGCAAAACGGACGGTAGTGGCTGGCCTCTACCCAGGGCACCTGCGCGCCGCACCGTGGGCAAACCACCATGCGCGGCGGCTTTTGCGCCGCTTTTTGAGACGGACCAGCGGGTGAATCCGATGCTGCGGACATCATTTACAAATTACACAACGTCATTTCAAATTCCACATCAGCCTCGACCTGGCGCGGCCGCTGCTCCATATCCGGACGCAGAAAGCGTACATTGATCGCCATCTTGCTAGCCGAAATTTCGGGCAGCACAGGCTCCCCTGTTTTGACCCGCAACCGGATCAACTGCGCGCTTCGTCCACCGAGCATCAGTTGGTACATGCCGCGCCGTGCAAGTTGCGCTTCAGCCCGGCCAGAGGCGCGCAGCAGGCGCAACACGATGGTCAGACCTTGCCGGATCGGCAGCATGGGCGCGATCCAGCCTTCAAGTTTCTGTTGCCGCAATGGGGCATCGCAATGCAGCCAGTAGTGGTAGCCGGGCAGGTCAAATTCACACACGCCACCGGGAATCCCCACACGGTTTTTGATGCTCATCAGCCAGTCATTTTCACGCAGGTAGTGGCCGATCTTGCCCTGCATGGCGAGTAACTGCGCACTGGCCTGCTCGATTTCATACAGCGCGCCGGAGAGTGCTTCTTCGGAAATTTCGGGATTATTGCGGAATGAAAGCAGAATCTGGCGCTGGCGTTCAAGTTCCTGCACCAGGTCAAATTTGAGATCTGCGCGGCCGGCCACTTCGAGAATTTCAAACAGCGTGACCAGCGCCACATGATGTTCGGCACTGCCCGTCGCCACCATGAAATGGCTGATTTTCTCGAACAGGTCTTCGAGCCGCAACAAAGTGCGAACCCGCTCATTGAGAGGATATTCGTAGGTAATCACACGCGGGCAGGAAGCATAAAATTACGCCGATTGTCACCGAATTCAGGCCAAAGCTCAACCAGAAACTCAGCCCGCATCGCCTGCCAATTCAAGATATTTCCGGTGCAGCCGCAGCACCTGGGGCGCCAAAGCCGCCAGTCCGCCGCCATTGTCGATCAGATCGTCCGCCACCGCCAGACGCTGGGCGCGCGTCGCCTGGGTTTGCATGATCCGCTCAATCTCCTGCCGCGGCAAGCCATTGCGCGCCATGACACGGCTGATCTGCGTTGCCTCCGGGCAGTCCACCACCGCGATGCGATCGACCCGTCCGCGGTAGGTGCCTGATTCAACCAGTAACGGAATGACCAGCACGGCATAGGGCGCGAGGCCAAGGCTGGCGGCGACTTGCCGGTCGGTTTCGGCACGGATCAGCGGGTGCAGAATGGCCTCCAGGCGCTGCCTTTCCTGCGGCTCGGCAAACACCCGTGCACGCATCGCAGCGCGGTCCAGCGCACCTTCCGCCGTGATCATGGCCGCGCCAAAAGCGGCGCGGATAGCCGGCATGGCGGCGCCCTGCGGGGCAGTGAGCGTGTGGGCAATCACATCGGCATCAATGATGCGCGCGCCCTGTGCGGCGAACAGGTCGGCCACGGCGCTTTTACCGCTGCCGATACCGCCGGTGAGCCCGACGATATAACTCATGCCGGCGTTCCGCATGCACACGGAACGCACGCAAGAATCAGCGCGCGCATTCGCCGACCTTGGCCATCGGGTATGGCGCAATCCATTCCGCCAGGTGACTGGTGAGCACCGCAGGCGGCGCCTGTATTTCCAGCGCAAGCGGAATCGGCGGTCTGGGTTTTTCCCACTGCACCGGCTTCACGCCCTGTTTGGCCAGCGCCGCCAGCGCTGCGCGCGCTGCGGCCTCATTGTCGAATACCGCCAGCACGATTTCATGGCGGCCATCTGGCAGGGTCACGGCATTGCCATCATTCACGCCAAGCTGGCGTAACTCGGCCAGTTTTTTATCCACCGCAGCTTTATCGGCCAATGCGGGGATCAGCAGCCGGTGGGTTTCCGCCTGCGGCAAGCGTTTGCTGCCGCCGCCCGCCGTACTGACTGCCCGCTCCAACGCCTCGGCAGCAGTGGCCGTCAGGCCGTTAATGGTCGTGCAGGCAGATTTTTCCTGTGCTTGCGGCGCATCCCGCACGATGCGCAATTTGTCCGCATTCAATTGCTGCGCCAGCCGTTGCGGCTCGCGGGTCTCATCCATGCCGCCCAGATAACCCCGCGACCAGGCGAAGAAGAGCAGATTGGCAAAAACCAGCAGAATGAAAAACAAGCGGAAAATCATGGCAGCCCACGCATATGGCAATGTCACGCTGTGCGATTGTAGCTGCAATGCGCAGGCAGCGTTGGTGCTGGTCTACGGCGTCCCGGCCGCGCAGCGCAAGCCTTCAAGCACCAGATGGTCGATCTGCCGTACCGGCGCAACCAGATGCGGCAATAATTCTGCCGCTGCGCCGCCGGAAACAATGCAGCGTGCGCCAGGCGCCAGCTCAGCTCTCATGCGTTCGATGGCGCCCAGCGTGGCCTGCACCGCGCCGCTGACAATGGCGTCGTCCGTGTTTGTCGGCCGTTCACGGAACTGCCCGCTGGCCTCCGGCAGTCCCGCAGTATTGCGCGCCAGCGCCTGACGCATCAGCGTCAGGCCCGGCAGGATGAGCCCGCCGCAAAACATGCCGCCAGCATCGAGCTGATCGATGGTGGTCGCCGTGCCTGCCAACACGACGACCACTGGTTCGGCATGCAGCGCATGGGCGGCGATCAGCGCCGCCCAACGGTCAGCGCCGAGCTGCGTCGGCTGATCGTAGCCATTGCGCACACCGCAGCGCGCAGCGCTGCTCTCCAGCCAATCGAGCGGCACGGCCAGCCGCATGGCGAGTTGTTCGATCTGCTGCCGCACCACCGGCCCGGCCACATTGCAGGCAATGATGCGCGTTGGCCGCTCGGGCAGTGCGGATAGCGCAGCCGCCAGTTGATCGGCGGCGGCATAATCAACCGCCCGCTGCATGCGCCAGACTTGGCCATCATGCAGGCCGCATTTAAGCCGCGTGTTGCCGGCGTCGAGACAAAGCATCATGGTGCGCGCGCTGGGTAATCATCGTGGCGGAGATTATGCCGCAGTGCGCACCTATAATCATTCTTCCGCACCTCTCTATCAGGATGGCGAATCACATGTACAACTCCGCATTCAAGCCTGATTTTTTCGCCGGTCAGACTGTGGTGATCACCGGCGGCGGCAGCGGCATTGGCCGGTGCACGGCGCATGAGCTGGCGTCCCTTGGCGCCAATGTGGTGCTGATCGGCCGCAACGTCGACAAGCTGGCCAAGGTCCAGGCCGAACTCAAGGAAGACACGAAAGACGGCTACGCCGGCGACTACTATTCATTGGATATCCGCAATGGCGAAGAAGTCGCCAAAACCGTCGCCACGATACTCGCCAAACACGGCCGCATCGACGGCCTGGTCAACAATGCCGGCGGGCAGTATCCATCGCCGCTGCGCGACATCACCGACAAGGGCTGGGACGCGGTGATCCGCAATAACCTGAACGGCGGCTTCAGCATGATGCGCGAGGTGTATACGCAGTGCATGGAAACGCACGGCGGGGCGATCGTCAATATCGCCGCCGTGGTCGCCTTCGGCATGCCGAAAATGGGCCACACCGGCGCCGCCCGCGCCGGCATGATCAACTTGACGCAAACCGCCGCGCTGGAATGGGCGAGCGCCGGCGTGCGCGTGAATTGCGTGCTGCCCGGCTCGATCGCCTCCAGCGGCATGGCGACGTACCCGGAAGAATTTCAGCAGCGCCTGAAACAGCGCAAGCACGACATCCCGCTCAAGCGCCAGGGGCTGGAAGACGAAGTCTCGGCGGGCATTGTGTTCCTGCTCTCGCCCGCCGCCGCCTACATCACCGGCACGGTGCTCAGCATCGACGGCGGCCTGCCTCTCGCCAAGGCCATCTGGCCGATGCCGGAGCATACGAATTCAAAACCTTTCAAGGCGTTTCACCGCAGCGAGATACCCGATTTTTTGCTGAATGACGATTGAGTAGTTCAGCAGGCCAAACAACCCGTACGCAACACAAAGAATACAGAGGAGCAAACGTGGATTTCACCTTCAGCGCGGAACAAGAAGCCCTGCGCGACACTGTACGCAAATTCAGCCTGGCGGAAGTCGCCCCGCTGGCGCGCGAAGCTGACGACAACGAAACTTTTCCGCGCGGGATGTTCAAGAAATGGGGCGACATGGGCCTGCTCGGCGTGCGCTATCCCGAGGCTGATGGCGGCTCCGGCTTCGACAAGCTGTCCGACTGCATCGTCCGCGAGGAAATGAGCCGCGTCAACCAGGCGTTCGCTTCCGCCTGGTCCGCCCACAGCCATCTCGGCATCTGGCCGATCTGGCGCGCCGGCACACCAGCGCAGAAAAAGCGCTTTTTCGAACCCGGCGTGCGCGGCGACAAAATCGCCGGCTTCGCCTTGAGCGAACCGGATGTTGGCTCCAACATCCGCGCCATGAAAACCAGCGCCAAAAAAGTCGACGGCGGCTACCTGATCAACGGCAGCAAGCTGTACATCACCAACTCGCCGATTGCCGATTTCCTCACCCTCGCCGCGCGCACCAAGCTGGAAACCACCCCCGCCGCGATCAGCCTGTTCCTCGTCGAATTGCCCAACCCGGCGGTCGCCATCAGCAAGCTGGCCAAGGAAGGCATCCGCGCTTCGGAAACCGGCCTGATCTACATCACCGACTTATTCGTGCCCGACGACTGCCTGCTCGGCGGCGTGGAAGGCACCTATCCGGTGATCCTCGAATCGCTCTCCGAGAACCGCGTCGGCGTCGCCGCCAACTGCGTGGGCATGGCCAAGGGCGCGCTCGACGCCGCGCAAAAATACGCCCGGGAACGCGTCGTCGGCGACCGCACCATCGGCAAGTTCCAGGCCATCGCGCACAAGCTGGCCGACATGGCGGCGGACATCGAAGCCGCGCAGTGGCTGGTGTATTACGGCGCCTGGCGCGTCGACCAGGGCACGCTGGACGAGGCCACGGCGGCCAAGGTCAAGCTGGTCGCCAGCGAAACCGCCGTGCGCGTCAGCGAACAGGCCATCCGCATCCTCGGCGGCGCAGGCATCATGCGCGAATTCCCCGTCGGCCGCATCCACCGCGACGCGCTGGTGTACGTGATCGGCGAAGGCACCAGCGAAATCCAGCGCAACATCATCGCGCGGAGTTTGAATCTTTAGCGCGGCGGCGCATTGCAATAGCAAAGGCGAAAAGTTCCCGAAGGCGATCCGCAGGTAGTGCAGAGCAAGCAACGCGCTGGCGCTGATAACACGGCGCGCAGACCGCTAGTCTTACTGTGTCATAAAATCTGGCATGATATGTTCATCTTTCCTTTTGAGGGGATGAGATGGACATCGCCAAAGAGTTCGATGACTACATGGCCTATCTAATGCAAGGACTTGGCCATGCCGA
>JBAQUE010000113.1:0-5202 GCA_049297315.1 Rugosibacter sp. | reverse complement strand
CCCGTGCCCAGGTCGAAGCGCAGCTTGCCGGCTTGCAGGTGGGCCAGATGCAGGCCGGCGCGCCCGAGCTGGAAGACGCCTTCATCGCCCTGTTGCAGCAGCGGCAAGCGGCCGGGCAGGACGACGCGCGGAAAAGTCGGCTCTGGCTGGACGGCGAGCCGCCCAAGGGCGACGGCATCGCCATCGCGGCGCGGGAACTGAGCCGCGATTTCGACCACTTTCGCGCCGTCGACCGGGTCAGTTTCGAGGTGCGCCAGGGGGAGATTTTCGGCCTGCTGGGCGCCAACGGCGCGGGCAAGACCACGGCAATCAAGATGCTCACCGGCATCTTGCCACCCACGGGCGGCGCGGGTACGGTGGCGGGGGCGGACATGCGCCGCGCCAGCCAGGCCATCAAGGAGCGCATCGGCTATGTGTCGCAGGCGTTTTCCCTGTATCAGGACATGACGGTGCAGGAGAACCTGCGCCTGTTTGCGCGCATTTACGGTGTGCCGGGCAGTCGTCTGACTGAGCGTATGGGCCGCGTAGTGGCGCTGGCGGGCCTGTCTGACGTCACCTCTCAACTGGTCAGCAAGCTGCCGATGGGCATCCGCCAGCGTCTGGCGCTGGCCTGCGCCCTGGTGCATGGGCCGCGCGTGTTGTTCCTCGATGAGCCGACCTCCGGCGTGGATCCCATCGGCCGGCGCCGTTTCTGGGAGATTCTGGTGTATCTGGCGCGCATTGAGCAGGTGGCCATTCTCATTACCACCCATTACATGAACGAGGCCGAACATTGCGACCATCTGGCGCTGATGCACGCTGGCCGCGTCATCGCCGACGCCAGCCCGGCCGCGCTCAAGGCCGCGCTGCAGCAAGAGGCCGGGCAGGTGCTCGACATCGCCGCCGAGCCGGTGCTGCCGGCGCTGGAGGCGCTGGAGCAGGCGGGATTTCCCGACGCGGCCATGTTCGGAAAACGCATCCATCTGCTGGCGCGGGATATCACGGCAGCCGAAGCGCGCATCCGGGCGCTGTTTGCCGAGCGGGGCATTCAATTGCTGGAAATCGTCCCGCGCACTCCGACGCTGGAAGATGTGTTCGTACATCGCATCCTGCAACAGGAGCAGGAACAGGAGGCATCCGCATGAAGGTCCGCCGCATCGTCGCGCTGGCGCGCAAGGAATGGCGCGAGATTCTGCGCGACCGGCTGTTTTTCACGCTGGCCTTCGTGGTGCCAGCGTCCCTGATGCTGGTCTTTGGTTACGGCCTGACCCTGGACGTGGAGCACATCCCGTTCGCGGTGCTCGATCACGACAAGAGCGCCATGAGCCGCGATTACCTGCATCGCTACATCGACTCACGCTACTTCGACTACCAAGGCGACGTGGCGAGCGAACGCGAGATCGAGCCCCTGCTCGCCGACAGCCGCATCCGCCTGGCCATCATTGTCCCGCCGCGCTTCCAGGAAAACCTCATGAACGGGCGAGCGGTGGCGGTGCAGACCCTGATCGATGGCACCTTCCCGTTCCGCACGGCCAGCAGCAAGGGTTACGTGGTCGCTATCAATGCAGCTTTCAACGGCGAACTGTTGGGCAATTACATTTCGCGCCGGCTCGGCGTATCGGCGCAAACGGCGCAAGCCATGGCGCAGCCGGTTGGGGTGCAGCTGCGTTACCTCTACAACCAGGAGGTCAAGAGCGTCTGGTCCATCGCGGCCGTGCTGATGATGTTCGTGCTGATGGTGGCTCCGCCTTTCCTGACCGCGCTGGGCGTGGTGCGCGAAAAGGAGAACGGCTCCATCTACAACATCTATGCCTCGACCGTGACGCGCGGCGAGTTCCTGATCGGCAAGCTCACGCCCTACGTGGCCATCTCGGTGATCAATTTCCTGGTTCTCTGGCTCATGGCCACGCAGCTCTTTGGCGCACCCTTCAAGGGCGATCCGCTGTTCTTCTTCCTCGCCTCGGTGGTCTACGTGAGCTGCACCACCGGCATCGGCCTGCTGGTGTCGCTTTTCGTGCGCACCCAGGTGGCGGCGATGATGCTCACCGTCATCGTCACCATCGTCCCGTCCGTGCTGTACTCGGGCCTCTTGGTGCCGATCGCCTCGATGGACCCGGCCGGGCAATTCGAGGCCCATCTGTTCCCCGCGATGTATTACACCGATATCGTGCTTGGCAGTTTTCTCAAGGGCGTCGGCCTGGAACAGTTGTGGGGCAAGGCGCTGGCGCTGCTGATCTACGCCGCCATGCTGTGGACGGCGAGCTTTCTCATGTTTCACAAGCGGCCGAAATCATGAACGGCGGCCCGGCAGAAAACCGCACGTGGCTTTACCTGTGGTGGTCGCGCCTCGCGGCGATGACGGCCAAAGAGCTGATCCAGTTCGGGCGCGATACGCTGTTGCTGGTCGCCATCGCCTACCTGTTCGTCTTCGACACCTACATGGCGGGCAGCGTCAGCATGCAGCTCAACCACGCCGTGGTGGTGGTGCATGACGCCGACCACAGCGCGGCCTCGCGCGAGCTCATTCATCGCTTCCGCCCGCCCTATTTCAGGCTGGGCGGCGAGGTGCAGGACCCCCGCGAAGGGCAGCGCCTGCTGGACCAGGGACAAGCGCTGGTGGTGCTCGACATTCCGCCCGATTTCGAGCACGACATCAAGAAGGGAAAGCCGGTTGACGTGCAGGTGCAGGTCGATGCCAGCAACACCGTGCTGGGCTTTCTCGCCTCCAGCTACGCCGCGCAGATCATCGGCCAGTACGGTTTCGACCAGGCGCTCGCCCGCCTGGGTGTCACCGAGCGTTCAATGCAAAACGTGCCCATGATCCGCGACGAGCACCGCATCTGGTACAACCCGAACCAGAATGACGCCTGGTTCATGCCGATTGCCGAACTGCTCACCGTCATCACCATCATGGCCATCATGCTGCCTGCCGCCGCCGCCGTGCGCGAAAAAGAGCGCGGCACCATCGAACAGTTGCTGGTCTCGCCGCTGACGCCGATCCAGATCCTCTTGCCCAAGGTCATCGCCATGACGCTGGTGATTCTGCTGGGCACGGCGGTCAGCCTGTTCTTCGTGCTGCATGGCGTATTCGGCGTGCCGATGAAAGGCAGTCTCGCGCTGTTCTTCGCCGTGACCACGCTCTACACCTTCACCACGGCGGGGCTGGGCCTCTACATCGCCACCCTGAGCCGCAACCTCGCCCAGGCGGCCATGCTGGCGATCCTCGTGCTGATGCCGATGATCTTCCTCTCCGGCGCCTGGACCCCGCCGGAAGCCATGCCCGGCGGGATGCGCGAGGCGATGTTTCTCTCGCCGCTCTACCACTTCATCGAGATGGGCTACGGCATTCTGTTGAAAGGCGCGGGACTCGATGTGCTGTGGGATTCGCTGCTGAACCTGGCGCTGCTGGGGATCGTGATCTTCGGCTTCGGCGTCTGGCGCTTCAAGCGGCAGTTCGGGTGAAGCAAACACTCAAGCGCTGTCTGGCGTTGCCTGATCCGGCCACGGAATATGTTTGCGGACCGAACGGGATTGGGATGTCACCGTACCGGATCAATCAGCCGCTGTCCCTGTGTCTTCATCACCCAATGAATTGGGCGCCTGTAATGTACCACCGCTGCGTAGGAGCCCGATTTATCGGGCGATAGCCGTGCCAAAATGCCTGGGCGCGATTGCCGTCTGCCTATCGCCCGATAAATCGGGCTCCTACAAGATTGAGGTTCCCTTGATTTTGCGCAGGACGAACGGATATCCAACATATTCTGGCCGGATCAATAAAAGTCGGCGCTGGCGGCACGGCGAGAAGCGAAGAAAACCCTGTTCCTTGCCTCATCGAACCCTCAGCCACCCAGTGCGGCATGGCGATGGCACGACACCAGATGGTCATTGACCATGCCGGTGGCCTGCATGTGGGCATACATCACCGTGGGGCCGATGAAGCGGAAGCCGCATCGCTTGAGTTCCTTTGACAAGGCCTCGGCTTCGGGCGTGATGGCCGGGACTTCCGCCATCGTGCGCCAGCGGTTGATGCGCGGCTGGCCATCGACGAACTGCCATAACAACTGATCCAGCGTGCCGCCTCGCTCGTAAAGTCTTAACGTGGCTTGTGCATTGGTGATGCTGGCGGCAATTTTCAGCCGATTGCGCACAATGCCTGCATCGCCCAGCAAACGGGCGACATCCTGCTCGCCATAGCGGGCGATTTTTTCCACATCAAAGTCATCAAAAGCACGGCGATAGTTTTGGCGCTTCTTCAAAATCGTGATCCACGACAGGCCAGCCTGCGCGCCTTCCAGCAGCAAAAACTCAAACAAGCTGCGCTCGTCATGGCAGGGCATGCCCCATTCGGCATCGTGATAGGCGATATACAGCGGGTCGCTGCCGCACCAGGGGCAGCGCTTCAAAACATCTGGCTCATTGGGTGGCATATGCTGTGTCTCAGGGTGTCCATGGCAAAGAAATTTGCCCTACAATCGGCTGGCTATCGATATTGATACCTATAAATTTAGACAGGAGGATAACCACATGGCAGGCAGATTAACAGGCAAGGTCGCCCTGATTACCGGTACGGGCGGCGGCCAGGGCCGGGCGGCGGCGATTCTTTTCGCCAGGGAAGGCGCAAAAGTTGTTGGCTGCGACATGAAGGTGGAGGCCAACGAGGAAACCATCGAGCTGGCACGCCGGGCTGGCGGAGAAATGGTGGGCATGCAGCCGCTGGATCTGGGTGATGAAAAACAGGTCAAGGAATGGATGGATTTTGCCGTCAAGACCTATGGCGATTTCGACATTCTTTACAACAACGCATCGGCGCCGCGTTTCGGCAAGGTCGATGAGATGAGCACCGAAGACTGGCATTTCACGCTGCGTAACGAACTGGATCTGGTGTTCTTCACCATCCGCTATGCCGTGCCCATACTGACGCGTCGTGGCGGCGGTTCGATCATCAATACGGCTTCAGCCGTCGGCATGGTCGGCATGATGACCGAGCCGGCGCAGCTCTACCAGGCGGCCCATGCGGCGACCAAAGGCGGGGTGATCGCGATGACGCGTACGCTGGCATCGAACCTGGCGGAAAAGAATATCCGCGTCAATGCGATTTCTCCAGGTGGTATTGATACGCCGGTGCTGCATTCATTTGGTGAGGAACCGTTCAATCTGCTGCGCGATACGGTTGTCAAGCAACAGCCGATCAAGCGTCTTGGCCGGCCGGAAGAAGTTGCCTAC
>JBAQUE010000112.1:0-6576 GCA_049297315.1 Rugosibacter sp. | reverse complement strand
CCGACAAGGATCAAGATGACCGGCTCGAACCAGTGGTGAATCTTGGTGATCCGGTCACTGAGGTCTTTGCTGACCAGTGCATACAGCGGCCCTTCGAATACGATATCGTCGTTGGCGAACAGCCCGGTCAACGTCAGCAGCAGCGGCACACCGAGCAGCGCCAGGACGGAAAGCGCACCCAGCGGGTTATGCCCGAGGCCGGACCATTGGCCACGCAAATAGGCTGCGATGGCTTTCGGGCCGCGCACGAAATGGTGGAAGCGCGCATTTGTCGAACCAACAAAACCCCACACCAGGCGGAAGGTCACCAGGCCAAGCACCGCCAGGCCAAAACGGCCATGCCAGACCATCGCATTGCCGCCGATGCTTTGTGAGATGTAGGCGGCGATGACGCAGAACGCCAGCGCCCAGTGGACGATGCGTAACGGCAGGTCCCAGACCCTGATGCGCGGCATGGCTGCGGGGTGGCCTATCTAGACCACCGCCTCCTGCTTTTCGACCTTGGCCTTGATGAACTGCTCGCGCGACACACCCAGCCACATCACCAGGGGGCTGGCGACCAGCACCGAGGAGTAGATGCCGAACAGGATGCCGATGGTCAGCGCCAGCGCGAAGTAATGCAGCGCCGTGCCACCAAAGACCAGCATCGAGGTGACCATCATCTGTGTGCTGCCATGGGTGATGATGGTGCGCGAGATGGTGCTGGTAATGGCGTGGTCAAGGATTTGCGGCGTGGTCATGCCACGCTTCTTCTTGAAGGTTTCGCGCACGCGGTCGAAGACCACCACGGATTCATTCACCGAATAGCCGAGCACGGCCAGCACCGCCGCCAGCACCGGCAGCGAAAATTCCCACTGGAACAGCGAGAAGAAACCCAGGATGATGACTACATCATGCAAGTTGGCGATGATGGCGGAAACGGCGAAGCGCCATTCGAAACGCATCGCCAGATAGGCGACAATGCCAATCACCACCAGCAGCAGCGCCAGCGCGCCATCGGTAGCGAGTTCCTTGCCCACTTGCGGGCCGACGAATTCGACGCGCTTCAATTGCGGCCTGTTGGCCGTGTTCTCTGCCGTTGCCGCCGTCTCGCCAGCGCCGTCCGACTGGATACCGCTTTGCATAACTTTTTGCAAAGACGCCATGACGCGCTCGCCGACCTTGGATGAACTTACTTCCTGCTGCTCGCCTTTCATCGGGGGCACGCGGATCAGCACATCGCGTGATGAACCAAAATTCTGCACCTGCGTGTCGGTAAAACCATCCGCGTCCAGTTGGTGGCGCAACTTGTCCAGCGCCGGGGCTTGCGGGTAGCTGACTTCAAGCAACGTGCCACCGGTAAACTCGATGGAAAAATTCAACCCGCGGGTCGTCAGGAAAAATACCGCCAGCAGGAAAGTGACCAACGAAATAATGTTGAACACCAGCGCATGGCGCATGAAGGGAATGTCTTTTTTGATGCGGAAAAATTCCATCTGAGCCTCTCGTATCCAGTTTTATTGTGCCGGTTTTTGCGTCATGCCTTGCCCGCGCCAGGCTTCCATATCTGCCCGATGGCCAGACCTTCCAGCTTGCGGCGGCGGCCGTAAATGAAATTCACCAGCGCGCGAGAAACGACGACGGAACTGAAGATCGATGTCAGGATGCCCAGGCAATGCACCACGGCGAAACCGCGCACCGCGCCGGAACCGAAGATCAGCAAAGCAACGCCGGCGATCAGCGTGGTCACGTTGGAGTCGATGATGGTCGCCCAGGCCCGTTCGTAACCCGCGATAATCGACGCCTGCGGCGTGCTGCCGTTGCGCAGCTCTTCACGGATGCGCTCGTTGATCAGCACGTTGGAGTCAATCGCCATGCCCAGCGCCAGCGCGATGGCGGCTATCCCCGGCAGCGTCAAGGTCGCCTGCAACAGCGACAGCAGCGCGACGAGGAACAGCAGGTTGGCCGACAAGGCGAGCACGGAGACCACGCCGAATATCATGTAATACGCCGTCATGAACACGGCAATCGCGATAAAGCCCCACAGCGTGGAATGGAAGCCCTTGGCGATATTGTCCGCACCGAGGCTGGGGCCGATGGTGCGTTCTTCGACGATTTCCATCGGCGCGGCCAGCGAACCGGCGCGCAGCAGCAGCGCCACATCGGTCGCTTCGGTCGTCGACATGCGGCCGGAAATCTGCACCCGCCCGCCGCCAATCTCGCTGCGGATGACGGGCGCTGTAACGACTTCACCCTTGCCTTTTTCGATCAGCAGGATGGCCATCCGGTGATTGATGTTTTCGCGCGTCACGTCCCGGAAAATTCTTGCGCCGGCGGAATCCAGCACCAGGTGCACCGCCGGTTCGTGCGTCTGCCCGTCAAATCCGGGCTGAGCATCGGTCAGGCGCTCGCCGGTCAGCACCACCTGTTTCTTCACCAGCAGCGGACGGCCGCCGCGTTCAACGTAATACTCGGTGCCGATGGGCGGCTGGCCGCGCGCAGCCTGCTCCATGATGCCGGGATTGCTGCTCGCCTCGTCATCCACCAGGCGCACTTCCAGGGTCGCCGTGCGGCCGAGAATATCCTTGGCCTTGGCCGTATCCTGCACGCCCGGCAGTTGCACCACGATGCGGTCGGCGCCCTGTTGCTGGATCACCGGTTCGGCAACGCCGAGTTCGTTGATGCGGTTGTGCAGGGTGACCATGTTCTGCTTGATCGCATATTCCTGAATGCGTTTGCCGGCCTCAGGTTTCAAGGTCGCCACCAGTTTGAGTTCGGCGCCTTCCTGCGCATCCGCCAGCAGCAGATCGGGCTGGCTGTCGGCGAGTACCGCACGCGCCTTGTCGCGCGTTTCCGCATCATGGAAACGGATCACCACACCCTGCACTTCGCGGCTGATGCCGCTGTGGCGGATATTTTTTTCACGCAGCAGGCTGCGCAAGTCGGCGCTGATCGAATCCAGCCGTTTGGTCAGCGCACCCTTCATGTCGACTTGCAGCAGGAAGTGCACGCCGCCGCGCAGGTCCAGGCCCAGATACATCGGCAGCGCATGGATACTGGACAACCACGACGGCGAATTGGACACCAGGTTCAGCGCAACACTGTAGCTGGCATCGGCCGGATCGAGATTCAGCGCCTTCTCGATCAGGTCTTTGGCTTTCAATTGCGTATCGGTATCCGCCAGCCGTACGCGCACGCTGTTGTTATCCAGCATCACGCCAGTTGGTGTGATGCCAGCGGTTTTCAATGTTTCTTCCACCTTGGCCAGCAAACCGGCATCCACCTTGATCGTGACCTTGACGCTGGTCACCTGCACCGCAGGCGCTTCGCCAAAGAAATTGGGCAGGGTGTAGATGAACCCGAGCACCAGGGCAAGCAGCACCAGGATATTTTTCCAGAGGGGGTAACGGTTCATTTGCGCAGACCAGGTAAAAAAGCCGGAACCTTATGCTGGATTCCGGCGCAGTGATTAGAGATTTTTCAGCGAGCCTTTGGGCAGCAGCGTGGCGACGGCGGACTTTTGCACCGTCATTTCGACCGGGCCATCCTTGCCTTCGGCCACTTCCAGTCCCAGATAATTTTCGCCGATGCGACTGATGCGCCCGGCAATCCCGCCCTGGGTGACGACTTCATCACCCTTGGCCAGTTCAGAAATCATTTTCTGCTGCTCTTTGGCCTTGCGCATCTGCGGCCGGATCATCACGAACCAGAGCACAATGAACATGAACACGATCGGCAGCAACCCCATCAGGCCATCCAGCGGACCGGCGGCGGCGCCACTGGCTTGCGCATACGCATTGGAAATCAGCACACACTTCTCCTCAAATGTCGGCCTGCGGCCAAAGGCGGCAATTATACCTGCTCGCCTGCCCGCGCCCGGTGGAAGCGGGCAACGAAACCGGCGAATTCGCCTTGTTCAATTGCCGCACGCATTTCGGCCATCAGCGTCTGGTAATAAAACAGGTTGTGTATCGTGTTCAGCCGCGCACCGAGTATCTCGTTGATGCGGTGCAGATGATGCAGATAGGCACGCGTGAAATGGCGGCAGGTGTAGCAGCCGCAACTTTCATCCAGCGGCCGCGTATCGGCCTTGTATTGCGCGTTTTTGATCTTGACATCGCCCCGGCGGGTAAACAGCCAGCCATTGCGCGCATTGCGCGTCGGCATCACGCAGTCGAATAGGTCGATGCCCTGCCCCACCGCATACACCAGATCTTCCGGCGTGCCGACGCCCATCAGGTAACGCGGCTTGCCACGGGGCAACTTCGGCGCGGTGTAGGCGAGGATGCGCGTGAATTCCTCTTTGGGTTCGCCGACCGACAGGCCGCCAATCGCAAAACCGTCGAAGCCGATGTCAGCCAGCCCGTCCAGCGATTCATCACGCAGCATCTCGTGCATGCCGCCCTGCACGATGCCGAACACGGCATTCGCATTGTTCAGCCGGTCATGCGCATCCCGCGAGCGGCGCGCCCAGCGCAAGGACAGGCGCATGGACTGCGCGGCCTCATCCAGCGTCGCCGGATAGGGCGTGCATTCATCGAAAATCATCGCGATGTCGGCGTTCAGCACATGCTGGATGCGCATCGACTCTTCCGGCGTCAGGAACAGCCGGTCGCCATTGATCGGCGAAGCAAACTTGACGCCCTCCTCGGTAATCTTGCGCAACGCGCCGAGCGAGAACACCTGAAAGCCGCCCGAGTCGGTGAGAATCGGCCGCTCCCATCCCATGAAGCGATGCAGCCCGCCATGCGCGGCAATGACCTCCAGCCCCGGCCGCAGCCACAGGTGGAAAGTGTTGCCCAGCACAATCGACGCGCCCATCGCCACCAGTTCATCCGGCGCCATGGCCTTGACCGTGCCATAGGTGCCGACCGGCATGAATACCGGCGTCTCGACCACGCCGTGGGCAAGCGTCAATCTGCCACGCCGCGCCGCGCCATCACTGGTGATTAAGTCAAATTTCATGCAGCCGCCTTGCGCGTCAATAACATCGCATCACCGTAGCTGAAAAACCGATACCTGGCCGCTATCGCATGACGATAGGCGGCGCGTATTTCCGGCAAGCCGGCAAACGCCGCGACCAGCATCAGCAGGGTCGACTTGGGCAAGTGAAAATTGGTCAGCAACCTATCCACCACGCGGAATGTGAACCCCGGCGTGATGAATATCGCCGTCTCATCAGCGCCGACTTTTATGCTGCCCCGTTCATCAACAGCCGACTCCAGCGCGCGCAGCGTGGTTGTACCAACGGCGACGATACGTCCGCCGCGTGCACGCGCAGCGGCAATCGCCTCGGCCGTTTCCGCCGGAATCGAATAGCGTTCGGTATGCATCTGATGCGCGGCCAGGTCATGCGTGCGCACCGGCTGGAATGTACCCGCGCCAACATGCAGCGTGACATAGGCAATCGCCACGCCCTGCGCACGCAGGCGGGCGAGCAGCTCATCGTCAAAATGCAGGCCTGCCGTCGGCGCGGCGACCGAGCCTTTTTCGCGCGCATACACCGTCTGGTAACGCGACTCGTCTGGCGCGCCGGCATCCCGCGTGATGTAAGGCGGCAACGGCAGGCGGCCATGCTGTTCGATCAACGCCAGCGCATCGCCCGGCAAGCGCAGGTGATAGAACTCGCCGACACGCGCGATCACCTCGACATCAAGCTCGCCTTCCAGCACGAACCGGCCGCCGGCCTTGGGCGGCTTGCTGGCGCGCACCTGGGCGAGCACTTCGTCGCTGTCCACAATGCGTTCGACCAGGACTTCCACTTGTCCGCCGCTCGCCTTGCGTCCGTACAAGCGGGCATGCAATACCCGGCTGTCATTCATCACCAGCAAGTCGCCCGGCTGCAAGAATTTTGGCAAATCGGTAATCGACCGGTCGTCCAGCGCCTGCCCATCGACCACCAGCAAGCGGCTCGCCGAACGTTGCGGCAAGGGCGCTTGCGCAATCAGCTCGGGTGGCAGGTCGTAATCAAAATCAGCGAGGGTCAGCGCGTTCGTCGGCATGGGGATGGGATCTGTCAAATCATGCGCCGCGGATACGGCGCGCATCGTGCCGGCTTATTGCAGAAACGGGTGGCGCAGGACGATGGTTTCTTCGCGGTCTGGCCCGGTGGAAATCATGTCTACCGGCACGCCGCAATGTTCTTCCATGCGCTGGATATAGGCGCGCGCCTCTTGCGGCAAACCGTCCAGCGTCTTGATGCCGACCGTGCTGCCCTGCCAGCCGGGTAGCGATTCGTAGATGGGTTCGCAACAGGCCAAGTCATCCGCACCCACCGGCAAAATGTCGGAGAGGCGGCCATTGATGCGGTAGCCGGTGCAGATTTTCAGCTCTTCCACGCCGTCCAGCACATCCAGCTTGGTAATGCACAACCCCGACACGCCATTGATCTGGATCGCACGCTTCAATGCCGCCGCATCGAACCAGCCGCAACGCCTGGCGCGACCGGTCGTCGCGCCGAACTCGTGGCCTTTGGTGGCCATGTGTTTGCCGACGGGGTCTTGCTTGTCCACCGCATCGTAAAGTTCAGTCGGGAAAGGCCCGCCGCCCACCCGCGTGGTGTAGGCCTTGGTGATGCCCAGGACATAATGCAGCATG
>JBAQUE010000111.1:0-9423 GCA_049297315.1 Rugosibacter sp. | reverse complement strand
GAGCAAGCCGCTTTCGAGGCCGCCCTGGCCGGATATTCGTCAGTGTGCGGTCTGACATTCGCTGAAGCCGATGCGGCGAGTGCGGCCGATATTGTCTGGTGGCTGGTGCCGGAATCGGCCATGGGCGCCGGCGCGCTGGGCATGCATGAGGTGCCGGATGCGAGTTGGCTACCGATCTATGGCTATTTCAATTATCAGGATCCTTCCTGGCGATACCTGGATCAGGGCCAGTATGGCTACGTCACCATCATCCATGAGCTGGGCCATGGCATGGGCCTGGCGCATCCTCACGACGGTGGTGGCGAGGCGGATGCGACGATATTCCCCAGGGTCAAGGGGCCTTGGTCAACGGGCGCCTACGGCCTGAACCAGGGCATCTGGACCACGATGAGTTACAACGATGGCTGGAACAAGCAGCCCGGTTCATCGGATGCCTATGGCTGGCAGGGTACATTGATGGCGTTCGACATCGCCGCATTGCAGAAACTCTATGGCGCCAACGAAACGACGGCGACGGGCAATAACACCTATGAATTGCCCGATGCGCTGGCTGCGGGCACCTACTGGTCGTGCATCTGGGATGCGGCCGGGGTGGATACCATCAGCAACGAGGGCTCGATCCTGGCCTGCACCATCAACCTGAATGCGGCGCCGCTGACGGGCGCCAATGCGGGTGGCTATGTTTCCTGGGATGCGGGTATTCCCGGCGGGTTCACGATTGCGAATGGCGTGGTGATCGAGAACGCCACTGGCGGCCAGGCCAATGATGTGCTGGCGGGCAATGCCGCCGATAATGTCCTCGATGGCGGGGCGGGCGCGGACACCATGACCGGCGGGTTGGGTAGCGATACCTATGTTGTGGATAACCTGAAGGACAGGGTGGTGGAGGGTAAAAGCAGCGGCATCGATAGCGAGTATTTATCCATTTCCGGCTTGACCTTGGCGGCCAATGTGGAAAATGCCATTTTGCTGGATGCGGCCGGCGCGGCGCGCGTTACCGGCAATAGCCTGAACAACCTGCTGCAAGGCAACGCTGCGGCGAATGCGCTGACCGGCGGGGCGGGTAACGATACGCTGGCCGGCGGCGCTGGCGGCGATACCCTGACGGGCGGGCGCGGGGCGGATACCTTTGTGTTTACCTCGCTGGCTGATATGGGCATAGGCGTGGGTTCGCGTGATGTCGTGGCCGACTTTAACGCCGCGCAGGGCGACAGGATCGACCTGTCGGCAGTGGCTGCGTTTGCCTATATCGGTTCGGCGGGTTTTAGCGATGCCGCAGGCCAGTTGCGTTTCGAGGCTGGCATCCTGTCCGGCGACGTGAATGGGGATGGCGTGGCCGATTTCGAGATCCAGTTGACTGGCGCGCGCAGTTTCGATGCTGCGGCCTTGGTCGCGTGACTGGCCGGCGGCGTGGTTGGCGGCGCATGGCGCTGGTGTTGCTCGGGCTCTTGCCGCTGGCGCCTGTCCTGGCTGAGCCTGCTACGCGGATGGAAAAGCCCTCGCCGGGCGCCTGGCCTGGGCGCGTGTATGCGTGGCGTTACAACCCGCTGCATGCGCCCGCCTGGCTGGACGCGGCGGCGGCAAAGGCAATGGTGCTGGAGGCGGCAAAGCGGTGGGAAGCCTGCGGGGTGGATATGCGGCTTCTTGGCGATACTGACCGTGCGCCCGGCGCGATGGATGGCGGCAATGTGGTCGGCTGGAGCCTGGCCATTCCGCCCAGGCTGCGCGGCCTTACCCTGGGCAGGGCGCGGGCGAGCCGTTTGCTTGAGCGGGATGTGGCCATCCGCCCGGACCGCGAGGAGTTCCGGCGTTCGCCGCAGCTGTTGCAGAAGGTGATTACGCACGAGCTGGGGCACGCCATCGGCCTGACCCATTCTTTGCGCTGCGATGACGTGATGACTCTGGCGGCGGACTGCCCCAAGGCTGACCCGGAAACCCTGCCGCTGTCGCCGACCGCGAACGACCTGGCAAGATGCCGGGCGCTGTATCCGTAATCCCTGCCGCTTGCAGGAACACGATTCATCGCACGATAGATCGCGCTCCTACGCCCGGGAAGACATGTAGGAGCCCGATTCATCGGGCGATAACGGCGGTTGAATCGCCGATCGCCGTCCCGCCAGGGCCGACTTTTTGGCCCGCGTATCGCGCGATGAATCGCGCTCCTGCAATGGGTCGTGCTGATCGGGCGATATGGCGGGCCGGCCAGGCGGCTACATTGCGTCACCCCGGCATGATCTGGCATCATGCTAGGCGTTTTGCCCTCCAAACCCTGATGAAAACCGCATACCATGACTGAAGCGAAGAGCAGTAACGTTGTTTGGCACCAAGCGACCATCAAGCGCATCGACCGCCAGCGGCAAAACGGCCACGGCAGCGCCGTGCTGTGGTTCACCGGCTTGTCAGGGGCGGGTAAATCCACGCTGGCCCATGCGGTCGAGGCGCGCTTGCATCAACTGGGCTGCCGCACTTATGTGCTCGATGGCGACAACGTGCGCCATGGCCTGTGCGGCGACCTGGGTTTTTCGGCGGCGGACAGGACAGAGAATATCCGCCGCATCGGCGAGATGGCCAAGCTGATGATTGATGCCGGCCTGTTCGCCCTGACGGCGTTCATCTCGCCCTTCCGCGCCGACCGCGAGCGCGTGCGTGGCATGGTGATGCACGGCGAGTTCATCGAAATCTATTGCCGGTGCGGCGTCGAGGTTTGTGAGACACGTGATGTCAAGGGGCTTTACAAACGCGCCCGGTCAGGCGAAGTGAAGGATTTCACCGGTATTTCATCGCCTTACGAGGCACCAACGAAGCCAGAGCTTGTAGTGGATACCGCAACCCGACCACTGGAGGATTGTGTCAATCAGGTGCTGGATTATTTGCGGCAGGGTGGCCTGTTGCCGCAGAGACGGTGATCGTGGACTGGATGCTGGTCGCGGCAGGCGCGGGTACCGGCCTGCTGGTGGGGCTGGCCGGGGTCGGTGGCGGCGCGCTGATGACGCCGTTATTGCTGCTGGTGTTCGGGGTCGCGCCGATGGCTGCGGTGGGGACGGACTTGTGGTTTGCCGCCATCACCAAACTGTTTGCGACCCGGGTGCACCACAGCCACGGCTTGATCGATTGGCCGGTGGTGCGCCGTTTGTGGCTGGGCAGCATCACGGCGGCGGCGCTAACGCTGGTATGGATGAAACTGCACCCGGTCGATGGGACTGCCGTGGCTTTGCTCAAGACAGCGATTGCCGCAGCGGTGATGGTGACCGCAGTGGGCATGCTGTTCCAGAAACCCCTGCATGCGCTGGGGCGCAAGTTGCGTACGACGGATAGCGAACATTTCAAGGCAGCGCAAGCGCCGCTGACCGTGCTGGCTGGCGCGGTGCTGGGGGTGCTGGTGACGCTGACTTCGGTGGGGGCGGGTGCGCTGGGCGCGGTGTTTCTGGCGTATCTCTATCCGTTGCGGCTGACGCCGCCACGCTTGATCGCGACGGACATCGTGCATGCCATTCCACTGGCCCTGTTTGCCGGTAGTGGACACCTGTTGATTGGCAATGTGGATTTTGGTTTGCTGGGCAACCTGTTGCTTGGGTCGGTTCCGGCGGTGATCGTCGGTGCGATGTTGTCGGCACGGCTGCCGCATGGCTTGCTGCGCGGTGTGCTGGCGGTGGTGCTGTTGGCGATAGGGCTGAAGCTGTGGTGGACGGTGGCGGGATGAAAATTACCCAAGGACAGCCCGCGTTGCTCTGCCAGACCCATCGGCGTCTGCCCCCCTGTAGGAGCGCGATTCATCGCGCGATGCGCCGTACCACCGGCACCGGCTTTCCACCACCGCATCGCCCGATGAATCGGGCTCCTACAGGTCGTGGTGGTAGTCATTCATCCGCATGGCGTCTTTGCTGCGCCTTGCGCCGCGCGCGGCTGGCGTGTTTGCCAGTGGCTTGATGCGGGCCACCTTTTTTCAGCAAGGGATCGAGCGCCAGCGGGTTGCGCGGGCAGATTCGCCGGTGCCGCTTTTGTTTGGCGCGTTTCATCGCGGATGGAATTTGATGATCGCGTTGCCATCGGCGTCGCGTTTCGGCGTTTCGCGCAGCGCGGGTTTCCAGGCGTGGCCATAAACAATTTCAAAGCGCAACGGCAGGCGTCCGTCGGCATCGCGTGCCCAGGCTTTGAAGATGCGTCGCCAAGCCTGATAGGTTTGCGCACCAAGCAAATGGTCACGTGCGCCGAGGTGACGCTGGTCGGCAAGGAACTGGCGCGGGTGGCGGTAGGTCAGCGTGATCATTTCCATGTCCATCACCGGGTCGGCAAAGCCGCTGGCGACGAGCATGTCGCCGATATCATGCATGTCGGGAAAGCGCTTCGCCGTGTCATCAGCGCCGATTTTTTTTGCGGCCTCGCGCAATTCAAGCAGGCTGTCCGGCCCCAGTGTGGCGAACATCACCAGGCCGCTGGTGTTCAGTGCGCGATGGATTTCACGCAGCGCGGGCAACGGGTCGTCCAGCCAGTGCAGCATCAGGTTCGACCAGACGAGATCCAGCGTGTTATCGGCCAGCGGCAGTGCGCGCATATCGGCATTGATGAGTTGCGGGCTGCGCTTGAACAGGCGTTTCCAAGGCGCATTGTTTGTGTGGTCATGCCCGCGCACGCCGTGCAGCATGGGCATCGCAAGATCAATCGCCAGCGGCTGTGCCTTGGGGTAACGCGCTTGCAAGTCGCGGATGCCATCACCGGTGGCGCAGCCGATGTCGGCCATGCGCCGCGGCGCGATCTTCATGTAGTCGAGACGTTCGGCCATGCGCGCGCCTACTTCGCGGGCAAGCACGGCGGCCTGGTCGTAGGCCGCCGCTGCATCAGCTAAAACGGGACTCAGCCCACGAATCCCGCGAATCACATCGAGGCAAGTCCCAGGCGGTCAAACAGTGCTTCGTCGCGCTCGGCCTGCGGGTTGCCGGCGGTGAGCAGCTTGTCGCCGTAGAAAATCGAATTGGCACCGGCGAGGAAACACAGCGCCTGCAATTCGTCACTCATGGCTTCGCGGCCGGCCGAGAGGCGCACCATGGACTGTGGCATCAGGATGCGTGCCACGGCAATGGTGCGCACGAATTCAAACGGATCAAGCGGCGCGACATGCCCCAGCGGCGTGCCGGGCATCGGCACCAGTTGGTTGATCGGCACCGATTCCGGCGGCGTGGGCATATTGGCCAGCTCGGCCAGCAAACCGGCACGCGCGCGGCGCGTTTCGCCCATGCCGACAATGCCGCCGCAACACACCTTGATGCCTGCGTCGCGCACTTGCGCCAGCGTGTCAAAGCGGTCGGCCTGGGTGTGCGTGGTAATCACCTGGCCATAAAACTCGGGCGAGGTGTCGAGGTTGTGGTTGTAGTAATCCAGCCCGGCCTCTTTCAGTTGTTCGGCCTGGCCTTGTTTGAGCATGCCCAGCGTGGCGCAGGTTTCCAGCCCCAGCGCCTTGACGGCGGCGACCATTTCGGTGACTTGTTGCAAGTCTTTTTCTTTCGGCCCGCGCCAGGCGGCGCCCATGCAAAAGCGCGATGCACCCTTGTCCTTGGCGGCTTGCGCGGCGGCGATGACGTCGGCGATGGGCAGCAGTTCTTCGCGTTCGGCTTCGCCATGACGGGTGGATTGCGAGCAATAACCGCAATCTTCGGAACAACCGCCGGTCTTGATCGACAACAAGGTGGACAACTGCACGGCGTTGGCGTTGTGGTGCTGGCGATGCACTTCCTGCGCGCGGAACAGCAGGTCGTTGAAAGGCAGGCCGAACAAGGCTTCGATATCCTTGATGCGCCAGCGCGGTGCGGCCTTGGCCGGGGAAGTTTGTGCGGCTTGGTCGATGGTGGAATTGATGGCAAGATCAGTCATTGCGGCGGACTCGATAGAATGCAGGGAAGGCACGCATCTTGGTGGAAGGAGCAGCGCTTGTCAATCCGCAACCGAACCGAAAGTGGCGTCAAGGCAGCATTCAAATCCGCAATCCGGGCGCTGTTGCCACGCGACTGCCTGCTGTGCGGCGCGGCCAGCGATGATGCGGTGTTGTGCACCGCTTGTGCGGAGCAACTGCCGCAACTGGCCAGCGAGCGCTGCCCCGTTTGCGCGCAGCCCGCGCCGCAGGCGCAGGTTTGTGGCGCGTGCCTCAGCCAGGCGCCGCATTTCGACGCCACGCACGCCGTCTGGCCATATGGTTTCCCGCTCGACCGGCTGATCCAGTCGCTGAAGTATTCGCGCCGTCTCGCCAGCGCCGACTTTTTCGGTGCGGCGCTGGCGGCCTTGCCGGTGGCGGGCGCCGATGTCATCCTGCCCGTGCCCTTGTCGGCGCGACGCCTGGCGCAGCGCGGTTTCAACCAGTCGGTTGAAATTGCCCGTCCGCTGGCGCGGCGACTCGGCATCCCGCTGGAACTAAAAAATATCCAGCGTTACCGTGACACCACGCCGCAAGCCAGCCTGCCGTGGAAGGAACGCGCGAAAAACATCCGCCATGCCTTTGAATGCAATATCGACTTGCGCGGCAAAACCGTGCTGGTGGTGGATGACGTGATGACCACCGGCGCGACGCTCAACGAACTGGCGCATACGCTCAAGGCGCATGGCGCAACGCGCGTAGAAAACTGCGTACTGGCACGGGCACTGAGGCATGGCTGAATCGGCTATTTCATCGCGCGATAGCGCGGGCTGCAAAGCAAATGCCATATCACCACCGTCCGGCAGGATACCGCTACACATGATTTTTTGGCCTCCGCATCGCGCGATGAATCGCGCTCCTACAAGGTGCGGTTGGTTTTTTGTGGGCGCCCGATTTATCGGGCGATGGGCGACTTTTTATCGGCATATACGCGCCGCACTAGCCGGAACATCCCTGTTTCGTCGATAATATGGGGCTCTCAGGAAGGGGAATCCTGCCTTTCTTTATTCTTTGCGATGGTCATGACAATGCCGCCCTCAACCAATCTACCCTCTTCCACGCTGGCCAATGCGATCCGCGCCCTGGCCATGGACGCCGTGCAAAAAGCCAATTCGGGGCATCCTGGTGCGCCGATGGGCATGGCCGATATTGCCGAGGTGCTGTGGCGCCGCCACTTGCGCCACAACCCGACGAACCCGCACTGGCCGGGGCGCGACCGCTTTGTGCTGTCCAACGGCCATGCCTCGATGCTGCTGTATGCCTTGCTGCATTTGACCGGCTACGGCCTGTCGATCGACGACTTGAAGCAGTTCCGCCAGTTGCACAGCAAAACCCCGGGACATCCGGAATTTGGTTACACGCCGGGCGCCGAGACCACTACCGGCCCACTCGGGCAGGGCATCGCCAATGCGGTGGGCATGGCGCTGGCCGAAAAGCTGCTGGCCAACGAATTCAACCGGCCCGGCCATGAGATCGTCGATCACCACACTTACGTATTTCTCGGCGATGGCTGCCTGATGGAAGGCATTTCGCATGAGGTGTGCTCGCTGGCCGGCACCCTGGGCTTGTCCAAGCTGATTGCGGTGTGGGATGACAATGGAATCTCCATCGACGGCCATGTGGAAGGCTGGTTTACCGAGAATATCCCCGAGCGTTTCAGCGCCTATGGCTGGCAGGTGATACGCGGTGTCGATGGGCATAATCCTCTGGCCATCGACATCGCGATACGCGAAGCGCGGGAAGATACGCAACGGCCGACGCTGATCTGCTGCAAGACGGTGATTGGCCAGGGCGCGCCGAACAAACAGGGCGGACACGATGTGCATGGCGCGCCGCTGGGCGATGCTGAAATCGCCGCCGCGCGCGCGCAGCTTGGCTGGGCGCATGCGCCGTTCGAAATTCCGCAGGATATTTATGCCGCATGGGACGCCAAGCAAACCGGCGCGGCCAGCGAGGCTGCCTGGCAAGCCGGGTTTGCCACCTACACCAAGGCTTACCCCGAACTGGCCGCCGAGTTCACGCGCCGCACGGCGGGTGAATTGCCCGCCGACTGGACTGCGCATGTTGCGGCGGTGCTGGCCAAACTCAACGAAAAGGCCGAGACCATCGCCACGCGCAAGGCCTCGCAAAACAGCATCGAGGCCTTTGCGCCCAAGCTGCCGGAACTGCTCGGCGGCTCGGCCGACCTGACGGGTTCCAACCTGACCAACTGGTCGGGTTCCAAGCCGGTCACCCGCGCAGGGCGGGGCAATTACATTCATTACGGCGTGCGTGAATTCGGCATGGCGGCCATCATCAACGGCATGGCGCTGCATGGCGGCTTCATTCCCTATGGCGGCACTTTCCTGATGTTTTCCGAATATGCGCGCAACGCGCTGCGCATGGCGGCGCTGATGAAGCAGCGCTCGATTTTTGTGTTCACCCATGATTCGATCGGCCTCGGCGAAGACGGCCCCACACACCAGCCGGTCGAGCAAATCGCCACGCTGCGCCTGATTCCGAACATGGATACCTGGCGGCCGTGCGATACGGTTGAATCCGCCATCGCCTGGGCTTCCGCCATCGAGCGCAAGGATGGGCCGACCAGCATGGCGTTTTCGCGGCAGAACCTGCCCTTCGTCAAACGTGATGCGGCGACGCAGGACAATGTCCGCCGTGGCGGGTATGTGCTAAGCGAAAGTACGGGTGCGGCGCAGGTGGCACAGGTGGTATTGATCGCCACCGGTTCCGAAGTCGATCTGGCGCTCAAGGCGCAGGGACAGCTCACCACCGAGGGCATCAACGTGCGTGTGGTGTCGATGCCGTGCACCAATATTTTTGATCGCCAGGACGCAGCCTATCGCGCTGGCGTGCTGCCCGCAGGCGTCAAGTGCGTGGCCATCGAAGCCGGCGTGGCCGATGGCTGGTACAAATATGTCGGGCTGGAAGGTGCGGTGATCGGCCTCAACCGCTTCGGCGAATCGGCGCCGGCGGGCGCCTTGTTCAAGGAATTCGGCTTCACCGTGGAACACGTCGTTGCCACGGTGAAGGGTCTTATTTAATTTTTATTCAGGAGTCTGCACATGGCAATCAAGGTTGGCATCAACGGATTTGGCCGCATCGGCCGCATGGTGTTCCGCGCTGCGGCGCAAAACTTTTCCGATATCGAGATCGTCGGCATCAACGATTTGCTGGAGCCGGATTATCTGGCCTATATGCTGAAATACGATTCAGTGCATGGCCGCTTCAAGGGCGACATCTCGGTTGAAGGCAGCACGTTGATCGTGAATGGCAGGAAAATCCGCCTGACCGCGCTTAAAGACCCAGCCGAGCTGAAATGGAACGAAGTCAACGCCGATGTGGTGATCGAATCCACCGGCCTGTTCCTGACCAAGGAAACCGCGGCCAAGCACATCGCCGCCGGCGCGAAAAAAGTCATCATGTCGGCGCCGTCGAAAGACGATACGCCGATGTTCGTGTTTGGCGTGAACGACAAGACTTACGCCGGGCAAACCATCATCTCCAACGCCTCATGCACCACC
>JBAQUE010000110.1:0-1584 GCA_049297315.1 Rugosibacter sp. | reverse complement strand
GCACGCCTGAACACCCCAACCGCAGGCCTGCCCTGCCTTTTTGCTCGCTGAAAGGCCTTGTCCAGAGACGGGATCAAAAGTCCGCTACTGGACGGCGGTGAGATGCGCGCGTGCCTGGCAACCAATTGCCGGACACGCTGTGGCAAGCGACTAGGAAATTTCGACGAACACGGCGCCTTCTTCCTCAATCGTCTTGAAGGTAGGCACCGGCGCCGGCTTCTTACCCATGGCGATCATCCCATGCATGAACTTGGGCATCGGGATGCCGAGGAAGGAATTCGTCCAGTTGATGTTCTTGCCTGTCGCAAGATCAAACTTCGAGCCATGCCATGGGCATTGAATCGCGCCATCCGCCACCTTGCCACCCTTCAGCGACAGGCCCATGTGCGTGCATTTTGCGGAAATCGCGCACACCTTGCCGCCGACGCGGGTCAGCAGCACGGCTTGCCCATCGGCGCGCACGGCATGCACTTGCGCTTCCTGTACCTCATTCGATGCGGCCACTTTGATCCGTTTCATAAATGTCTCCTGAGTCGTGGTAAGTAAAGGAACGTCGAAGTGATTGTAAGCCGGCTGGGTGACAAATCAATTGCAGGCCCAAGCCCTGTCAAGCCCGCCCCAGCGTTTGCTGCAATTCCGTCACCGCTTCGGGATTCACCAGCGACGACAAATCGCCCGGGCTGTTGCCCTGATACACAGCGCGCACGACGCGGCGCATGATTTTCATGTTGCGCGTTTTCGGCAATTCGCTGACCAGTACAACCTGCTTTGGCCGGTAGGATGCGCCCATGCCATCGACCACCGCTTTGGCCAGCATCGCCTGCAATGCCGCATCGGCGGCCACGCCGGGCATCGGCACGCAGACGCAGACAATTGCCGAACCCTTGACCTCGTCAGGCACGCCGATCACCGCCGCTTCGGCCACCTGGCCGCTGTTGGTGAGCAGGGTTTCAATCTCCGACGGGCCGGTGCGCTTGCCGGATACCTTGATCGTGTCATCGCTGCGGCCGAGCACGTAAAACAATCCGTCTTCATCCTGCATGGCGAAATCGCCATGCAGCCACACGCCGGGCATGGCGCGCCAATAGCTGTCGAGATAACGCTCATCATCGCGCCACAGGCTCTTGGTCATGCCGATGTTCGGATTGCGCAGGATCAGCTCGCCGACCTGGCCCGGCGCAGCCGGCTTGCCCTGCTCATCGACAATGTCGGCACCCGCCGCCAGGCCGCGTCCACCGAAGGAGCCGGGCTTTAGCGGATGATGCAACGTGCCGGTGAAATTGCAGCCGCCGACTTCGGTGCCGCCGACGATGTTGATGATGGGCAGCCGCTCCTTGCAGACATGCTTGAAGCACCAGTTCCACGGCGTTTCGGTCCACGCTTCGCCGCCGGAACAGACGATGCGCAACGCCGACAAATCGTAGCTCTCGATTGCCTCGTCGCCATAACGCATCAGGCCGCGGATCAGCGTCGGCGCCAGGCCCAGATAGGTAACTTTATGGTTCTGCACCAGCCGCCAGAAGCGCCCGGTGTCGGGATAATCCGGTGCGCCTTCGGCCACCAGAAGGCTGCCGCCGAAATAAC
>JBAQUE010000109.1:0-4115 GCA_049297315.1 Rugosibacter sp. | reverse complement strand
ATTTCGTCCAGCGCAACAAGGATGGCCAGCGCAAAACAGAATTCCCCAAGCCGCTGGGCAAGGTGTCGTATCACATCCCCTGCCACTCGCGGGTGCAGAACATGGGCCGCAAGACCGAAGAAATGCTCAAGCTCACCGGCGCGACAGTCAACACCGTCGAGCGTTGTTCCGGACACGACGGCACCTGGGGCGTGAAGAAAGAGTATTACGCGATGTCGATGAAAATCGGCACGCCGGTGTTCAAGGCGATGGCCAGGGACGAACCGGACTATGTCAGCTCGGACTGTGCCATCGCCGGCCGGCATATCCTGCAAGGCATGAGCGAAAACGGCAGCGCAGGCCATGCGGAAAAACAGCATCCGCTGACCTTGTTGCGCATCGCTTACGGACTGGAATAATCAAATGACATTGACCCGCGCATCCCTCCTCACGCTGGAGGCCTATGCCAAGGCGCGCCCCGCCATGCGCGCCGAGGTGCTGCAAGCCAAGCAACTGCGGCGCATTTTTCTTGGCGAGCATGTGGTGCTGATTTTTGAAAACGAGCAGTTGATCCGTTACCAGATTCAGGAAATGCTGCGCGTCGAAAAAATCTTTGACGAAGCAGGCATCCAGCACGAATTCGAAAGTTATGCGCCGCTGGTGCCCGATGGCGGCAACCTCAAGGCCACAATGCAGATTGAATATGCCGATGAAGCCGAACGCACGGTGATGCTGACCAGGCTCAAGGGCATTGAAGACAGCGTCTGGATAGGCATCGCAGGGTTCCCGCCGGTGTTCGCGATTGCTGACGAAGACATGGAGCGTGAAAACGAGCAAAAAACCGCCGCCGTGCATTTTTTGCGTTTTGAATTCACACCGCAGATGATCGCCGCCGCAAAAAATGGCGCTGCGCTCAGCGTGGGTGTCGACCATCCGCAGTATCACGCGGAAACCGGCGCGCTGGCGGATGCTGTGCGCGCTTCACTGGTTGCCGACTTCAGTTGAATCAACGGATTTTTTCCTCGTAGCCAACTTCAAGGAGACTGCAATGGACATTGGGATCACCAAAAAAGACCGCGAAAAAATCGCCGCCGGGCTTGCACATCTGCTCGCCGACAGCTACACGCTGTACCTGATGACGCACAATTTTCACTGGAACGTCACCGGGCCGATGTTCAACACGTTGCATGTGATGTTCATGACGCAATACACCGAGCAGTGGACCGCGCTCGACCTGATCGCCGAACGCATCCGCGCGTTGGGTTTTCCGGCACCCGGCACCTACAAGGAATTCGTGCGCCTGGCCTCGATCAAGGAAATCGATGGCCAACCCAAGGCGCTGGAGATGGTGCGCCATCTGGTCAATGCGCAGGAATCCGTCGCCCGCACCGCGCGTGGCTTGCTACCGTTGCTCGACAAAGCCAACGACCAGCCGTCGATCGACCTGATCACCCAGCGCCTGGATGTGCATGAGAAAACGGCATGGATGCTGCGCAGCTTGCTGGAAGAATGACTTTTAGCGGCATGATGGCGCCCGCCATATTCCATGGCGCTTAAATCAACCATTTTCAAGCTGGATGTCCAGATTGCCGACCTTGACCGCAATTACTACGGCAACCACACGCTGACCATCGCCAGGCATCCGTCGGAAACCGACGAGCGCATGCTGGCGCGCGTGCTGGCGTTCATGTTGTATGCCGACGACTCGCTGGTGTTTGGCAAGGGCCTGTCCTCCGAAGATGAGCCCGACCTGTGGCGCAAAGATTTGACCGGTTCCATCGAACAATGGATCGAAGTTGGCCTGCCCGATGAAAAGCGTATCCGCCGCGCTTGCGGCCGCGCCGCGCAGGTGGTTGTGCTGACTTACGGCGGGCGCGTCGCCGACCTGTGGTGGCAACAAAATCAGGCCGCACTGGAACGGCAGGACAAACTGGCCGTCCTCAACCTGCCTGCCGAACAAACACAGCAATTGACCGCCCTGGTTGCCCGCAATATGCAGATTCAATGCACCTTGCAAGAGGGTGAGCTGTGGTTGATCGTGGCCGGCGAAAACCTGCGCATTGCGCCGCAAGTCCTCATGCAGGGGCGTTCAGCTGCGCATTGATTCCCGGCGCAAAGCCTGGGTTCAATGGCTACAGGTGTCCAGCGCGTATGCTTCTATAATTGCGCATGAACCCTGACCACACTCCCTCTGCCGCAAGCGCGCCCGCCCCTAAATCTCCCTCTGCTTCAGGCGCTGTGGATAGTTCGCCGCAATTGTCTTTTGGCCAACTGCCGCTTTCCCCCGCCATGCTGGTGAACCTGCAACAGCTGGGCTATGCGCAGATGACACCGATCCAGGCCGCCAGCCTGCCGCTCTCGCTGGCCGGGCACGACCTCATTGCGCAAGCCAAAACCGGCAGCGGCAAGACCGCCGCCTTTGCCCTGCCATTGCTCACCAAGCTCAACCCGCGCAGCCTCGCCGTACAAGCCCTGGTGCTATGCCCAACGCGCGAACTGGCCGAGCAAGTCACGCAAGAAATTCGCCGTTTGGCGCGCGGCGAGAGCAACATCAAAGTGCTCACCCTGTGCGGCGGCAGCACCCTGCGCCCGCAAATGTCCAGCCTGGAACACGGCGCGCATATCGTGGTCGGCACGCCGGGGCGCATCATGGATCACCTGCAACGGGGGAGCCTCGACCTTGCCCAGCTCACCACGCTGGTGCTGGACGAAGCCGACCGCATGCTCGACATGGGCTTTTTTGACGACATCGCGTTTGTCGCCAAAGCCTGCCCCAAAGAACGGCAGACCTTGCTGTTTTCCGCCACGTATCCCGAGAGCATTGCCGGGTTGAGTCGGCAGTTCTTGCGCCAGCCACAGCAAGTCACGCTGACTGAACAACACGCGGAGAGCAAAATTCGCCAGCGCTTTTATGAAGTGGCAGAAGAAGACAAGCTTGCCGCTGTCGGCCAATTACTCAACCACTATCGCCCAGTCAGCACGATTGCCTTTTGCAACACGCGCGAACAATGCCGTGCCCTGGTGCAAGCGCTCACCGGGCAAGGCTTTGTCGCGCTGGCCTTGCATGGCGAACTGGAACAACGCGAACGCGACCAGGTGCTCATTCAATTCGCCAACCGCAGCTGCTCGGTTTTGGTCGCCACGGACGTTGCCGCGCGCGGGCTGGACATCGCGCAACTCGAAGCCGTGATCAATGTCGACGTCACCCCCGACCCGGAAGTGCACATCCACCGCATCGGCCGCACCGGCCGGGTGGATGAGGCCGGCTGGGCATTTACGCTGGCCACCGGCAACCAGATGGGACGCGTGGCCGAGATTGAAAAAATGCAGGGCGTGGAATTTGCCTGGCATCATCTGGATGAGCTGCACCCCGCCAGCGGCAAACCCTTGCAGCCACCGATGGTGACCTTGCTTATCCTCGGCGGCCGCAAGGAAAAAATCCGCCCCGGCGACGTGCTCGGCGCACTCACCGGGGAGGCCGGTTTTAGCAAAGACGACATCGGTAAAATCAACGTCACCGAATCCACCACCTATGTCGCCGTAACCCGCCACCTCGGCCGCGACGCGCAGAAAAAACTCACCGCCGGAGGCATCAAGGGCAAGCGCGTGAAGGTGCATTTGCTGTAAGCCGATCAGGACGCAGGCTTTGCGCCGATAAGCCTTTTTATCGCCGTATCACCAGCACCGACTTTTCATATGACGCTCACTACACTGTCCTTCCTGCTGCGAAATCAAAATAGGGTGTGAGGTAGCCCCTGTTTCGCTACTTGAAATGAAACCGGGGCCCGCAGGCCCCGGATGTTACTTATTACTTCTTGCCGGATTTGGCCGGCTGTAGCGTCTGACGTTTAATCGTCTCAACCACATGCGTCTTCGGCTGCTGTCTTGCCTGTTGAACCGTCGTGAAGAGACCGGTTTCGGCGTTACGTCCGATTTTCTGTTGCGTAGCCATAGTGCTGTGCTCCTTTGGCATTGCCATTCAGGAGAAGCGACCTATTACCACTTCTATCTGCCATTGCGCAAGGTCTCTCGCCTTTGCTACTCTGGCAATTCTAACGGTCGGGTAACTGGCCTTTTTCCGCACCCGGCCGGGCAATCCGGTCGGGGCGCTTTTCATGACTGAAGCAGCAAGATCC
>JBAQUE010000108.1:0-2464 GCA_049297315.1 Rugosibacter sp. | reverse complement strand
CGCTGGGCACGGTGGCCGACGTGGTCAAGCTCGACCGCAACAACCGCATCCTGGTCACGCAAGGCCTGGCCCGCATGCGCGCCGGCCACATGCAGGCGGGCGTGCGCGCGCTGTTCACCATCGCCGGCCGCGAACCGGCGCGCGCCGCCGCCTTCGACCTCGGCTTCATGCTCGGCCCGCGGTTGAATGCGGCCGGGCGGCTGGCCGACATGTCGCTGGGCATCGAATGCCTGACCACCGACGATGCTGCCCGCGCCATGAACATCGCACAGGAACTCGACGCCATCAACCGCGAGCGCCGCGTGATCGAGACCGGCATGCAGGAAGATGCCGAACTGCTGCTCGATCAGCTCGATGCCGGCGACCGCGCCAGCCTGTGCCTGTTCGACCCCGGCTGGCATCAGGGGGTGATCGGCATCCTCGCCGGCCGCATCCGCGAAAAAGCGCACCGCCCGGCCTTCGCTTTTGCGCGCGGCGGCGACGGCGAATTGAAAGCCTCGGGGCGTTCGATTCCCGGCCTGCACCTGCGCGATGCGCTCGATCTCGTCGCCAAGCGACATCCCGACCTGCTGCTGCGCTTCGGCGGCCACGCCGCGGCCGCCGGGCTGACGCTGCACGAAACACGCCTGGATGAATTTATCCAGGCCTTCGAAACCGTCTGCCGCGAACTGATCGCCCCCGCCGACCTGACCCGCACGCTGGAAACCGACGGCCCGCTGGAAAGCGGCTATTACTCGATCGACGCCGCGCGCCTGCTGCAACAGGAAGTCTGGGGCCAGGCTTTCCCGACGCCGGTGTTCAGCGACACGTTCGACGTCGTGCAGCAGCGCCTGCTCAAAGAGAAGCACCTGAAGCTGCGCCTGAAAAAAGGCGGCCTGCTGTTTGAAGCCATCCAGTTCAATTTTTCCGGCAGCGCGCCGGACCGCATCCACGCCGCCTTTCGCCTGGACATCAATGAATGGAACGGCAACCAGACCGTGCAATTGCTGCTGGAGCATTTTGAAGCGGCGCAATAAACATCGATTTAACCCTTACACGCCGTATCACCACCGCCGTCCGACTGGATACCGCTGCGCATAACTTTTGGGGGAAGTGATAGGATGCAGGCCGCTGCCGCTGCGACTTCGCGCGTAGCGCAAAAAAAACCATAACAGCTTGCGCATGACCACCTGATGACTACCCTGACTTCACGCATCTCGCCTGCCGACAGCGAATTCCTGCTCAATCGCGCTGCCTATGAGCTGACGATTGCCGACCTGCACGCGCGCCGCCGCCGCGCGCTCGAAGGCGGCCCGCACAAGGCGCGTGAAAAACATCTGGCGCGCAACAAGATCCTGCCGCGCAGCCGCGTCGAAGCCCTGCTTGACACCGGTTCACCGTTTTTAGAAATCGGCATGCTGGCTGGCGAAGGCCTCTACGCAGGCGTGCCGCCGGGCGCCAGCATCATCACCGGCATCGGCCTGATCCAGGGACGGCCATGCATGATCATCGCCAACGACGCCACGGTGAAAGGCGGCACGTATTACGGCATGACCTGCAAGAAGCATGTGCGCGCTCAGCAGATCGCCTGGCAACACCGGCTACCGTGCATCACGCTGGTGGATAGCGGCGGCGCATTCCTCCCCGACATGGCCAACATCTTTCCCGATGTCGGGCAGTTCGGCAGCATTTTCAACAACCAGGTGCGCATGTCGGCCGAGGGCATCCAGCAGATCGCCGTGGTGATGGGGCCGTGCACAGCCGGCGGCGCCTATATTCCGGCGCTGTGCGACGAGGTGGTGATCGTCAAGGAGCAGGGCTACATGTATCTGGGTGGCCCCGAGCTGACCTTCGCCGCCACCGGCGAAACCGTGGATGCCGAAGCGCTGGGCGGCGCGCAGATGCATTCGAGCATCAGCGGCGTCACCGACCACATCGCCGAAGACGACCGCCACGCGCTGGCCATCACGCGCGACATCGTGCGCGACCTCGGCGAGCAGCCCAAGCCGCGCTGGACGCGCGAACCGTCGCTGCCGCCGCGCCACGACCCGAGCGAGATTTACGGCATCATCAGCCGCGACACGAAAATCCCCACCGACACGCGCGAGATTCTCGCCCGCTTTGTCGATGACAGCCGCTTCCAGGAATTCAAACCGCTGTATGGTGATACGCTGCTCACCGGCTTTGCGCGCATCCACGGCCATGCGGTCGGCATCCTCGCCAACCAGGGCGTGCTGTTTCCCGATAGCGCGAACAAGGCCGCGCACTTCATCGACCTGTGCTGCCAGCGCGATATTCCGCTGCTGTTCATGGCCGACGTGACCGGCTTCATGGTCGGCCGCGCCACCGAGCAGGCCGGCATCGCCAAGGCCGGCGCGAAGATGATCACCGCGATGGCCTCGGCCAATGTGCCCAAATACACCATCCTGATCGGCGCGGCGTATGGCGCGGGTTACCTCTCGATGTGCGGGCGGCCGTTCAACCC
>JBAQUE010000107.1:0-1828 GCA_049297315.1 Rugosibacter sp. | reverse complement strand
ACATCCAGGTGTCGAGCTGCGCCGTGTCGAGAATGCAGGTGTAATGGCTGCGGTCGGGTTCGGTGGTTGCGGTGTCCGTAAAAGTCGGCGCTGGTGAGACGGCGCGTAGCGGGTTGTTCCGTGTATTGCTACCCAGCAAATCGCCTTGCGCTGTGTTGCGCTCCTCATTTGTTGGCGCGCCCAATTCTTTCAGCCAGCTTTTGAATTCCAGTCGCGTGAATAGTTCAGTCAGTTTGGCGGTATCCGGCGCTTGCGGCGTGAACCCGGTAATTGAAATGGGTAAATCCAGATCGCACACCACGGTGACGAGTTTTTTCCCCAGCGGCAAAAAATCCAGATGCTGGCGCAGGTTCTCGCCGACCGCACCGCTGATGTCAGCGGCATGCGCGATGATGGCGTTGAGCGAGCCGTATTGTGTGAGCCATTTCACGGCGGTCTTAGGCCCGACCTTGTTGACGCCAGGCACACCATCCACGGTGTCACCGACCAGCGCCAGATAATCCACAATGCGTTCGGGCGGCACGCCGAATTTCGCCAGCACGCCGGCTTCATCCAGGCGTTCGTTGCTCATCGTGTTGATCAGCGTGACGTGGTGGTTCACCAGCTGCGCCAGGTCTTTATCGCCGGTGGAAATCACACAGTCGATGGCTGCGGCCGTGGCGGCATGCGCCAGGGTGCCGATCACGTCATCTGCCTCGACGCCATCGATCATCACCAGCGGCCAGCCTTCGGCGCGGATACATTCATGCAGCAGCGGAATTTGTGCCGCCAGGTCTTCCGGCATCGCCGGGCGGTGCGCCTTGTATGCAGGATACCAGTCCTCGCGAAAGGTTTTTCCCTTGGCGTCGAACACCACGGCGCGGTAATCTGCCTTATAGTCGGCTTCCAGTACGCGCAACATGGAGAGCACGCCGCGGATCGCGCCGGTCGGCTCGTTCGCGCTGTTGCGCAAATCGGGCAGGGCGTGAAAGGCGCGGTAGAGGTAGGAAGAGCCGTCGACGAGCAATAACGTAGGCATGGAGGATCGGGTAGAGATGAGCGTGAAAGACAAGTTGCCGCAAGGTTTGGAATTGACAACGGCGATACAGGCGATGAGCGGTTCGCGCGAGGCATGGCGGGTGTTCGGCATTATGGCAGAGTTTGTCGAGGCCACAGAACGCCTGTCAGCCGTACGGCCGGCGGTATCGATCTTCGGCAGCGCACGTTGTTCGCCTGATTCGGAGATTTATCGGCTGACCGAAAAAATCGCCCGCATGTTGTCGGATGCGGGGTTTTCGGTGATCTCCGGCGGTGGCCCCGGCGTGATGGAGGCCGCCAACAAGGGGGCGTTTGCGGGCAAAAGCCTGTCCATTGGCCTCAACATCCAATTGCCGCACGAACAAAAACCGAATCTTTATCAGGACATTTCACAAAGCTTCCGCCATTTTTTTGCGCGCAAATACATGTTCGTGCGGTTTGCCTCGGCTTATGTGGTGATGCCCGGCGGGTTTGGTACGCTGGATGAATTGCTCGAAGCTCTGTCGCTGATCCAGACCGGCAAAAGTCCGCGCATGCCGCTGATTCTTGTCGGCAGTGAATTCTGGTCCGGCCTGATTGACTGGTTCCGCACGCGGCTGGTGGCAGATGGCATGATCAAGGTGGAAGACATGAGCTTGATCCAGATTATCGATGACCCGCGGCAAATCCTCGATGCGATTTTCGACCACTATGAAGCGCGCGGGTTTGAGCGCCTGCCGGAAGAGCACGAGCTGCTGCTCAACCTTTGATACACTCCACTGAATCTTTCAAGGACATTGCCATGCGTCGCCTGTTATTCACCCTGTTATCC
>JBAQUE010000106.1:0-6365 GCA_049297315.1 Rugosibacter sp. | reverse complement strand
TTTGACGTCTTTCTGGCGGGACAGGAAGAAGGCGGCGGCAACAACCGAGAGCAGGCCGAAACCCACCATCAGGTCGCCGGCAAATCGGTTGGCGAGGGCACCGTCGGTCAGCACCTTGCAGCGGATCACGGCGTACAGCGCGACATTCAGCAGCAGGCCGGAGAGCACTGCAGAAATCGGCGTCGGGCCTTCGGCATGGGCATCCGGCAGCCAGTTGTGCAAGGGGACGAGCCCGACCTTGGTGCCATAGCCGACCAGCAGAAAAACGAAGGCCAGCGCCATGACGGATGGATTGAGCTGGGTTTTGACCGCATCGAGGTTGGTCCACAACAGAGCATCCACCCCATTGCCGATCACCCGCTCGGCCGCCATATAAAGCAGGATGGTGCCGAACAGCGCCTGGGCGATGCCGACACCGCAAAGAATGAAGTATTTCCATGCGGCCTCGAGGCTGGCCGGCGTGCGGTAGATGGAAACCAGCAGCACCGTGGTCAGCGTCGCCGCCTCCATCGCCACCCAGAGGATGCCCATGTTGTTGGTGGTCAGCGCCAGCAGCATGGTGAAATTGAACAGCTGATACATGCTGAAGTAGAGCCGCATGCGGTTTGGCGTCATCTTGCCGTGGTCTTCCTCGACACGCATGTAGGGGCGCGAAAAAATCGAAGTGGTGAAGCCGACAAAAGCGGTCAGCGTGACCAGGAAAACATTCAATGGATCGATGAAAAACTGTTTATCGAGCGCAAACAGCGGACCGTCGGCGATGATTTTGGCGGTCAAGAGTCCGGCAGCGAGAAGGGTGCCGAGGCTGAAAATGACATTGACGTTCCGAGCCTGCGGCCGGTGGCCGATCAGGGCAAGCACCAGCGCACCGGCAAGAGGTATCGCAAAAACCAGGACCAGGGCGCTCATGCCGTTTCAATCCTCCTTCAAGTTTTCAAGGTGACGGATGTCCAGGCTGTCGAATTGTTCCCTGATCTGGAACATGAACACACCGAGAATGAAAACGCCGACCAGCACATCCAGCGCAATGCCGAATTCAACAATCATGGGCATGCCATGGGTCGCCGAGGTGGCGGCAAAAACCAGGGAGTTTTCCATGGCGAGAAACCCGATTACTTGCGGCACGGCCTTGGAGCGGGTGATCATCATCATGAACGAGAGCAGAACACAGGCCAGCGCAATACCCAGCGTGCCACTGCTGATCGACGTCGAAAGTTGCGCGATCGGCAGCGCCAGATTGAAAGCAAAGACCACCAGCACAATGCCGATCAGCATCGTGCTGGGAATGTTGATCAGGGTCTCGATGTCCCAACGCACGTTCAGTCGGTTGATCAGGCGGTGCAACAGCCAGGGAATAAAAAATACTTTGAGCATCAGGGTTAGCGCCGCCGAATAGTAGAGATGGTGCTGGCCTGTGACGTAAGCCACGACGGTGGTGGCGCCCACTACGGCCAGCCCCTGCAAGGCGAAGAGGTGGATCAAGCTCAGGATGCGGCGCTGCGCCAGCATGGCGAACGCCAGCATGAGAATCATGGCGGCAAACAGGTTGATGAGCTGAGTAATCAATGCCGTCATGGTTCAGGCGCCCAGCAGAATATGGGTGAGCATGCCAATGACCGCGAAGAGAAACGCTGTGGCCAGAAATTCCGGCACGCGGAAGATACGCATCTTGGCCGAGAGTGTTTCGATCAGCGCCAGCAGGAAGCCGCCAATGGCCAGCTTGAACACCAGCACCGGCAGGGCGTAGAGCATCGCCAGCGGCGCCCGCGCTTCGGCGATACCCCACGGAAAGAATAGCGCCAGCCCCACTGCGGAATACGCAAACAGTTTCAAGGCAGCGGCCCATTCAAGCAGGGCCAGGTGGCGGCCGGAATACTCGAGAATCAAGGCCTCGTGAATCATGGTCAGTTCGAGGTGGGTGGCCGGATTATCGACCGGCACCCGGGCGTTTTCGGCGAAAGAGACAAAGGTGAAGGCAATGCCGGCGAAAGCGAGGCTCGGGTAAATGGCGAATTCCTTGTGTGTCAGGGTTTCGACGATGGTCGTGAGCGCTGTCGATTGGCCGATGAGCGAAGCGGTGAACAACACGGTGAGCAACGCCGGTTCGGCAAGAAAGCCGACCAGCATTTCTCGCCGCGCGCCCAGCGTACCAAAGGCGGTGCCGATATCCATCGCCGCTAACGCAATGAACACCCGCGCCAGGGAAAACAGGCCGACCAAGGCGATGGCGTCAGCCGCGAAGGAAAGTGGCAGGTCGGTGGATAGCGTCGGGATGATGGCGCTGGCGAGCAGCATGCAGCCAAAGATCACATAGGGGGCGAAGCGGAACAGGGGCGACGCTGTTTCCGCCACCACGGATTCCTTGTTGAACAGCTTGTGCAAAAAGCGATAAGGTTGCATCAGGCCGGGGCCCGAACGGTTAGCGAACCAGGCCCGCCACTGGTTCACCCAACCCATGAGTAAGGGTGCCAGGAGCAGGGCGGCAATGATCGCCAAAAATTGCGAAAAGACGCTGGAAAGGCTCATTTTCTTACCCCCGGCACCATGAGCAGCATGAACAGCAGGGTGAGAAAACTATAGAGCAGATAAATTGCGATCCGCCCCTGTTGCAGGCGGCCCACCTGCGCAGCAAGGAATTCGACGGCACGTGCAATCGGCAGATATAACCCGTGCCAGAACTTGTCGCTGACGCTAACCTTGTATGTGGGTTGTGTATCGCTGGGAGATGGCAGATGCCGCTCCATGAGGAAAAATGGTTCGAAGATTTGCCGGATCGGCTGTCCATAACCTTCGGCAGTATCCTGCATGCGCGATGTTTGCCAAGGAAAACCGCAACCCCACGGCGCCGCCCGGCGCAGGCGACCATGGTAAAACAGGCGCACTAAAAGAAAAGCCGTAGCGCACGCTGCTGCCACGCCAAGCAGGAAAAACAACGGCCCGAAGCTGGCACGCTCGATTGAGGTAGGTGTCAGCAACCACCAGCCATTGGCCGCCGCCTGTTGCGCCAGTCCAGCGCCGACCAGCATCCGGGTCACCGGGTCGATGAAGCGCAGCATCAGGTTCGGCAGCAGACCGAGGGCAATGCACCAGGCCGCCAGCCAGAGCATGCCGGCTTTTTCCATGCTGCCTGCATCGTGGGCTTCACGCAGCTTTTCCTCACGTGGCTGGCCAAGGAAAATCACGCCGAAGAATTTCACCATTGCATAACCCGCCAGTGCGGCAGTGAGCGCGACCGAGGCGGCGGCAATCGGAACCAGCATGTTAAGGAAGGAATCCGGCAAGCCGGGGGTAAACAAAAAGCTTTGCAGCAGCAGCCATTCCGAGACAAAACCCGAAAACGGTGGCAGGCCCGCACTGGCCAAGACCCCGATCAGCGCCAACCAGGCCACCCAGGGCATGAAGCGGATAAGTCCGCCCAGACGCCCCAGATTACGTTCACCAGTGGCATGCAGCACCGAGCCCGTAGCGAGAAACAGCAGGCTCTTGAAAAACGCATGGCTGGCGACGTGATACAGGCAAGCGGTGAGCGCCAGCGCCGCCAGCGTGGTCATGCCATAGGCGCGAAAGAGCAGGCCAAGACCCATGGCGGCGAACAACAGGCCGATGTTTTCAATCGAGGAATAAGCCAAGAGACGTTTCATGTCGGACTGCACAGTGGCAAAAATGACGCCAAACAGCGCTGTAGTGAGGCCAACTACCAGCAACACAACGCCCCACCACCACAACTGCATATGCAGTAAGTCAAAGGCGACGCGTAGCAGGCCATAAACCGCCATTTTCAGCATGACGCCACTCATCAAAGCCGAGACCGGCGAAGGCGCCGCCGGATGCGCCTCAGGCAACCAGATGTGCACCGGAAGTATGCCGGCCTTGGCGCCAAAGCCGAACACGGCCAGCAAGAAAGCCGCCGAAGCCCAGAACGGCGAAAGCGCCTGCAACCGCATGTTGGCGAAGGTATAGTCACCCGTATTGGCCTGCAGCACACCAAAACAAAGCAGGAGGGCAATCGCGCCGACATGCGCGATCAGCAGGTAAAGGAAGCCTGCGGCACGGATTTCCGGCACCTTGTGGTTGGCCGTCACCAGAAAATAAGAAGAGAGCGCCATGCTCTCCCACGCGACCATAAAGGCATACGCGTCATCCGCCAGCACCACCAGCGCCATGCTGGCGAGAAAGACGTGGTATTCAAAACACAGCAAACCCGGCGGCGTGCCTTCGCCCTTGCGGAAATAGCCTGCGGCGAACAGTGATATACCGAAGCCGGCCGCGCCAATGATGAACAGGAAGAAGGCGGCGAGGGGGTCAAGCCGTAGATGGAACGGCAGTTGCGGCAGGCCAATCGGCAGGATGGTGACTTCCACAATGCCACCTGTGATTCCCTGTATTGCAGCAAAAGCCAAAGCAAGACCCAGCAGCCCCCCAAGCGGGAAAAGCGCCCAAGCAACGATTCCAAACTGGCGCAATGCGGCAATGCCCAGAAAACCCAGCACCAACCAGGCGGCAATCACGCACAGTATCCAATCGGTCATCAGCCAGTTCAGCATTGCGCCTTTGCACCTCATCTGAAACTGAAGCTTCAGTCGATTACTAAAGCTTCAGCAAATTGAAACTATATTATAACTATATATAATTTGAACATTAACTTTACACATACCAAATGTGCACATATGGAAAATCGAACAGCCCGTCTGACGATACTGCTGGACCCACAGAAAAAAAAGATCTTCGAGGATATCTGCGCCAGTCAGGATTTAACAGCTTCGCAAGTAGTAAGAAAGCTCATGCGGCAATACATTATTGATAACGCCGGTGACCGTGTGCTACCTGACTGGTTGCGTGCGACAGCTACCGCAGGCAAGGGCGGCGTGAGTGAAGATTAACCAGGCAAAAGTCGGCGCCGGCAATACGGCGCAATCACTCAGGCAATCGGCACAACCCTGCCAAATCAAGCGAAGCCCGCAAGCGGAGCCCGGCGCTCAATTTCACGCATTGATGAAAACCTGCGCTACAAAACAAGTCAAAAAATAGCCTTTGCGCCGTAGCAGATGGCGATATGGCAGGGTGGCGGCAAGAACTTACAGAAAACGGCTCAAAAACCGCTGGCTGGCGCGGTCCAGCCCGTTACGGTCGCGGATCCGGAAGTTCAGGCCATGACTGTCGGCGATCAGCAGCCCGTCAGGCGCGAGGCGGCGGATATCGTCCTCGCTTTTCAGGGTCAGCACGGTCGCGCCACGATCGGTCTCAACCTGCCAGCGGCTGGGCGTGGCGTAACTTGACACGGCGCGGATGGCGAGAATTTCCGGCAGGCATTCGCGCGCGGCGAGTTCTGCCTCGATCAACTCGCGCGTGGCGGGGAGAAGCGCATCAAGCCGGTCTATCCACCAGAGCTCATGACCACGGCGGTCGACCAGGGCGATGCCCTCTTCCGGCGCGCTGAGGGCAAACGCACGCACCGGCGCCACGTCCTCATGCACGCGGCCATCCGGCAGCGTCAGCACCAGGCGGGCAAAGGCATTCCGGGTGAGCAGGTATTCATCACTCATCGCCAATCTCCAGCGCTTCTTCCGTTTCCCCTTCGAGCGCATCGAGCTGCCGGGTTTGCGCGGTATACAGCTTCCAGTAGGCGCCCTGCTGCGCGATCAGTTCGTCGTGCGGGCCGATCTCGGCGATCTTGCCGTGATCCATCACCACCAGCCGGTCGGCCGCGCGCAGCGTGGACAAGCGGTGCGCGATGGCGATGGTGGTGCGGCCACGGATCAGGTTATCCAGCGCGGCCTGGATTTCGAGTTCGGTTTCGGTATCCACGGCGGAAGTCGCCTCGTCGAGAATCAGGATTTTCGGGTCGATCAGCAAGGCGCGGGCAATCGAGATGCGTTGCCGCTCGCCGCCGGAGAGCGCCTGGCCGCGCTCGCCGACCAGCGAATCATAGCCATGCGGCAACTTGAGGATGAATTCATGCGCATGCGCGGCGCGCGCCGCGGCGACGATCTCGGCGCGCGAGGCATCGGGTTTGCCATACGCGATGTTCTCGGCGATGGTGCCGAAAAACAGGAACGGCTCCTGCAACACCAGCCCGATATGGCGGCGGTATTCGGCGACGGGAATGGCGCGGATGTCGATGCCGTCAATCAAAATCGCGCCTTCGCCCACGTCATAGAAACGGCACATCAGATTCACCAAGGTGCTTTTGCCCGAGCCGCTGTGGCCGACCAGGCCGATCATTTCGCCGGCGCGGATGTCGAGCGAGATGCCGCCCAGCACACGCCGGTTGCCGTAGCGGAAACCCACTTCGCGCAGCGCAATGTCGCCACGTAGCGTGGTCAAATGCTGCGCCTGGGTCGGCTCGGGCACGCGGGAAACATGGT
>JBAQUE010000105.1:0-11036 GCA_049297315.1 Rugosibacter sp. | reverse complement strand
GGCGACAAGAATATTGCCGGGGTGCATGTCGGCATGAAAAAAACCGTCGCGGAAAACCTGGGTGAAAAAAATCTCCACCCCGGCGCGCGCCAGGCGCGGGATGTCCACGCCCGCCGCGCGCAGCGATTCGATTTGCGAAACAGGTGTGCCGCGCATGCGCTCCATGACCATGACATTTTGCGTGCACCATGCCCAATGCACCTCCGGCACCATCAGCAGTTCGGAACCGGCGAAATTGCGCCGCAGTTGCGAGCAGTTCGCCGCCTCGCGCATCAGGTCGAGTTCGTCATGCAGGTATTTGTCGAACTCGGCGACCACTTCGCGGGGCTTCAGGCGGCGCGCTTCCGGCCAGAGTTTTTCCAGCCAGAGGGCGGCGGTTTGCAATAGCGCGATGTCATGGTCGATCACCGGGCGTATGCCGGGGCGCAGGATTTTTACCGCGACTTCGTGCCCACCATCCTGCGCATGCAGGGTGGCGAAATGCACTTGCGCCACCGAGGCCGAAGCCACCGGCTCGCGGCTGAATTCGGCGAACACCTGCGCCACCGGTTTGCCGTAGGCAGCCTCCAGTTCAGCCACGGCGAGCGCCGCGGCGAACGGCGGCACCTGGTCCTGGAGCTTGGCCAGCTCATCGGCCAGGTCGCCAGGCAACAGGTCGCGGCGGGTGGATAGTACCTGGCCGAACTTGACGAAAATCGGCCCCAGGTCTTCCAGCGCGCGGCGCAGGCGTTCGCCGCGCGGCGCCGACAGGTCGCGCCAGAACATCAGCCCTTGCAGAAATGAAAAACCGCGCCCCCAGAAACCGGCGGCGGGTGTATCGCCGAAAATGATGCGGTCCAGACCGTAGAGGTAAACCACGCGCGCAATGCGGAAGATGCGGAAGATGCGCATGAAAGGGCGGCAGGCGTTGAGGAAACGGGAAGTATAATTCAGCGCTCGTTCAATGCCTGTCCTTGCCATGCCGTCCGTGACCCGTATCAACCTCCGCCAGCACCTCACCGACTTGTTGAGCGAAGCATTATTCAGCGTCGCTCCCGCACAGCAGGATGCCGATATCCTGCTTGAGCGCCCGAAGCAGGCCAGCCATGGCGACTTCGCCAGCAGCCTGGCGCTGCAACTGGCGCGCAGCTTGAAAGCCAACCCGCGGCAGATCGCCGAGCGCCTGGTGCGTGAGCTGCCGTCATCCCCCCTGGTCGTCAAGGCCGAAGTGGCTGGCGCCGGATTCATCAATTTCACGCTGACCCAGGCGGCGCGCACGGCGGTGGTGAAGGATGTGCTGGCGGCGGGTGAAAGCTTCGGCCGTGCACCGTCCAGCGGGCGCCGCCTGCAAGTCGAATTTGTTTCCGCGAATCCCACCGGCCCGCTGCATGTCGGTCATGGGCGCGGTGCGGCGTATGGCGCGAGCCTGTCGGCGCTGCTCGCGTTTGCCGGTTTTGAGGTGAGCCGCGAATACTATGTGAATGATGCCGGACGGCAGATGGACATTCTCGCCGTCTCCGCTTGGCTGCGTTACCTCGACCTGTGCGGCGAGGCCGTGGCCTTCCCGCCGAATGCCTATCAGGGCGGCTATGTGCGTGACATGGCCGGGCAGATCAAGGCAGCGCATGGCGACAACTACAGGCACCCGGCGGCAGTGGTGTTGACTTCAGTCACTGATCAGAACCCGGATGACGAGGATGCGCGGCTGGATGCCTTCATCCTGACCGGCAAGCAATTGCTCGGTGAAGGCTGGGACTATATCCATCAGCATGTGCTCAACGAGCAGCTCACCGATTGCCGCGCCGACCTGGAAGAATTCGGCGTGCATTTCGACGCCTGGTTTTCCGAGCGCAGCCTGTATGACACCGGCAAGGTGGCGCAGGTTGTCGCCCTGCTCGCGGAACAGCATCACACGTATGAGCAGGATGGCGCGCTGTGGTTCCGTTCCACGGCGTTTGGCGACGAGAAGGACCGCGTAGTGCGGCGTGAGAACGGCGCCTACACCTACTTTGCTTCCGACATCGCCTACCATTTGAACAAGCTCGAGCGCGGCTTCGACAAGCTGATCGATGTCTGGGGCGCCGACCATCACGGCTATATCTCGCGTGTCAAGGGCGCGCTGACGGCGACCGGCGCGGATGCCGGTCGGCTGGATGTGACCCTGGTGCAGTTTGTCAGCTTGTTCCGCGATGGCGAAAAGGTGTCGATGTCCACCCGCTCTGGCGAGTATGTGACTTTGCGCGAGTTGCGCGCCGAAGTCGGCAACGATGCCTGCCGCTTTTTTTACATGCTGCGCAAATGCGACCAGGCGCTGGATTTCGATCTCGACCTGGCGAAGAGCCAGAGCAACGACAACCCGGTGTACTACGTGCAATATGCCCATGCGCGCATCTGCTCGGTGCTGGCGCAGTGGGAGGGTGGCGATGTGGCCTCGCTGGCCTCAGCCGACCTGACGCCACTGACACATGAACGCGAAACGGCCTTGTGCCAGCGCCTGGCCGAGTTTCCCGAACTGATCCAAAATGCCGCGCGTGACTATGCGCCGCATGCGCTGGCTTTCTATCTCAAGGACCTGGCCGCTGATTTCCACGGCTGGTACAACGCCGAGCGCGTGCTGGTGGATGATCTGGCCATCCGCCATGCGCGCCTGGCGCTGGCGCTGGCCACGCGGCAAGTGTTGCGCAGCGGACTGGCCATTCTTGGCGTCTCTCAACCTGAAAGCATGTAATCCATGAAAAACACGCACAAGCGTCCAGCCCGTTCGAGCAATGGCGGCAGCACCCTGTGGGGATTGTTTGGCGGCCTGGTCATCGGCCTGGCCATTGCCTTTGGCATTGTCTGGTATCTGAATAAGTCACCGTTACCTTTCCAGGACAGGGCGGCATCGGTCGCTCCCGGCACGGCTGTTCCGGGGACCGAACCCGCACCACTGCCTGGCAAACCGGGTGACAAGCCGCGCGAGAAATCGCAACTGGATTTTTATACCGTCCTCCCCGGTGCACAGCCAGCCATACCGGGCCATGCACCCAACGCGGCGCCGGTGGATGGCGCGGCTCAGGCCGAGGCTGAACCAGCCGAGGTGTTCTATCTGCAGGCGGGCGCATTCCAGAAAGCCGAAGATGCCGAAAAGCTCAAGGCGCGCCTGGCGCTGATGGGTTTTGACGCCAGCGTGCAGGCAGTCACCGTGGCGGACAAGGGCGTTTTGCAGCGCGTGCGCGCCGGTCCTTTCCGCAGCGCCGAAGAGATGAACAAGGCGCGCACGACGCTGGCGCAGGGTGGCGTGCAGACTACGGTGTCCAAACAGAAAGAGCCGCCCGCGCAATGAGATGCTGGCGCGGCCTGTGCCTGGTGCTGCTCTGGCTCTGCACTGCGCCGCTAGCCGGTAATGCCCTGGCGGCCGGGTTGCAGGCAGGCCGCGATTTCCGGCTGCTTGATCCACCGCTCGCGGCGGAAAAACAAGACCGGATTGAGGTCATCGAATTCTTCTGGTACGGTTGCCCGCATTGTTTTGATTTTGAGCCGGTGCTGGAAGGATGGGCGAAAACATTGCCGCCGGATGTCGTCTTACGCCGCGTGCCGGCCATTTTCCACAGCAAATGGGCGCCCGGTGCGCAGCTTTACTACACGCTGGAAGCCTTGCACCTGACGGATGCTTTGCACCGTGAGGTGTTCAACGCCATGCATGTGGAACGCCTGCGCCTGAATGATGAATCCGTGCTGTTCGGATGGGCCGCGAAACAAGGCATCGACGCGACAGCGTTTGCCGCCGCGTGGAATTCATTTGGCGTACAAAGCCGCGTGCGCGAGGCGCAGCGCTTGACGCAGGAATCCCGCATCACGGGCGTACCCGCGCTGGTGGTCGGCGGGCGGTATCAGGCGCTGACCACTGGCAATTATGGCGACTTGTTGCAAAACACCGTGCAGTTGATAATCCGCGTGCGCGGCGAACAGCCTGCCACGGAAAAATAAATGCGCGTCTTCATCACCGGCGCATCCAGCGGTATCGGCGCGGCGCTGGCGCGGCACTATGCCGCAGCCGGCGCAACGCTGGGTCTGGCGGCGCGCCGTCCAAAAGCGGATTCAAACCAGCGCCGACTTTCTGACCTGGTGGCCGAATTGTCCGCAAAGTTTCCTGGCGAGCATGCCTGTTATGCGCTGGATGTCGCCGATGCGGCCGCGCTGCAAAAGGCGGCGGCCGATTTCATCACCCGCTTCGGCTGCCCGGACATCGTGATCGCCAACGCGGGCATTTCGGCCGGTACGCTGAGCGGAGAAAGCGAAGATATTCCGGTGTTCCGCCGCGTGATCGAAACCAATGTGCTGGGCGTGGTGCACACCTTCGCGCCTTTCATCGACGCCATGCGCACGCGCGGCAGCGGACATCTGGTGGGCATCGCCTCGGTGGCGGGCATCCGCGGACTGCCTGGCGCCGGGGCTTACTCTGCCTCGAAGGCAGCGGTGATTACCTACCTTGAGTCGCTGCGCGTCGAGCTGCATGGTAGCGGCGTGCGCGTGGTGACCATCGCGCCGGGTTTTATCGCCACGCCGATGACGGCGAAAAATCCTTACGCGATGCCCTTCCTGCTGCCCGCCGACGAGGCCGCGCGGCGCTTTGCGCGCGCCATCGCGCGCGGTGCGGGTTACGCGGTGATTCCCTGGCAGATGGGGCTGGTGGCGCAAGTCTTGCGTTTGCTGCCGGATGCCGTGTATGACCGGGTGTTTTCCCGCGCGGGCAGGAAGCCGCGTGGCCTGGACTTGTAGCGCATGGCGCTGACTGACGCGCTTGGCTGTGAACACCCGCCGTTTGACGGCGTGCCGCGCATCGTCAGCCTGGTGCCCAGCCTGACCGAACTGATTTGCGATCTGGGCCTGGCCGCTTGCCTGGTCGGGCGCACAGGATTTTGCGTTCACCCGCGCGAGACGCTGCGCCGCATCCCGAAAATCGGCGGCACCAAGGATGTCAAAATCGCCGCCGTGCGCGCCCTCGCGCCGACGCACCTGATTGCCGACATCGACGAGAACCGCCGCGAACAGGTGGAAGAAATGATGGCCTTCGTGCCGCGGGTCGTGGTCGTGCATCCGCGCACGGTGGACCACAATCTTGGCCTGTATGCGCTGCTCGGCGGGATTTTTCACCGTGGCGCCAGCGCCGACTTTTTGCGCGTTGAATTTCACGCGGCACGTGAGGCGTTAGCCGCCGTGGCCAGCCACCACCCGCGCGCAGCCGTGCTGTATCCGATCTGGCGCGAGCCGTGGATGACGGTCAGCCGCGATACCTACATCGCCTCCATGCTCGCCGCCGCAGGCTGGGACACGCTGCCTGCCGAGTCGGCGGTGCGCTTCCCGCAATTCACCTGGGATGCGCCCTGGGTTGGCGATATAGACCGCGTGTTGCTGCCCTCAGAGCCGTATGCGTTCAGCGCCAACGATGCCAGCGAAGTGGCCAGCCTGAGCGGCAAGCCCGCGCAGCGCATCGACGGCGAAATGGTCAGCTGGTATGGCAGCCGCGCGATTGCCGGGCTGCGTTATCTGGCCGCCCTGCGCGGTTTGCCTGCCTGATTCGCCGTCTCGCCAGCGCCGACTTTCCCGCCTTCGCTGATCCGCTGCGCGATATGCGCCAGCGCCTCCTCGACCTGGTCGATCAGGATCAGGCACAAATCGCCCGGCTGGAGCATGGCCAGCGCGTGATCGATGGCCTTGAATTCACCGCGCACATCCTCGATCTGGCGCAGGCGTGTGCTGCCTGCCAGCCCTGCACGCAACAGGCGCAGGGTTTCGCCATCGGGCCGTCCACGCTGGCAGGCGTCCTCATACAGCACCGCGCGGTCGAAGGCATCGCCGATGATCGCGCCTTGCTGGCGGATGTCAGCATCGCGCCGGTCGCCCGCGGCGCTGATGACCACGTTGCGCGTCTTGCCCGGCATGGCGGCGACGGCGGCCACCAGCGCAGTCAGCGCATCCGGGTTATGGCCGTAATCGGCGATCAATGTCGCGCCGTGGTAGTCAAAGACATTGAAGCGGCCGGGCACGGTCGCCGCATCGCTGATGAAATTCGCCAGCCCGCGGCGCATGTCTGCCCAATCCAGGTTCAGCGCCCAGGCGGCGGCGATGGCCGCCATGACATTTTCCACCTGGAACGGGATACTGCCGCCGCGCGTCAAGGGAATGTCGCGCAAGGGGAATTCGATGCGCAAGCTGTCTTCCACAGCGATGATATTGTCATTTTCTCGGAAGACCACGCGCTGCCCCCTGGCGCGGTGCGCCGCCAGCGTAGGCTGGTTGCCGTCGAGCGCAAAGAAGGTCACGCGGCCGCGACAAAACGCGGCTTTGCGCGCGACGATCGGGTCGGCGGCATTCAGCACGGCCATGCCGGTCGGCGCGACGTTGTCGACAATCACCCGCTTGACCACGGCGAGGTCTTCGACCGTGGCGATGTAGTTCAGGCCAAGGTGGTCGCCGAGGCCGATGTTGGTGACGACGGCGACATCGCAGCGGTCGAAAGCCAGCCCTTCGCGCAGGATGCCGCCGCGCGCCGTTTCGAACACCGCCGCCTCGACATCCGGGTGGGCGAGCACATTGCGCGCGCTTTTCGGGCCGCTGCAATCACCCGTGTCGATGCGCTGCCCGGCGATATACACGCCATCGGTGGTGGTCATGCCCACCGTGCGCCCGGCCATGGTTTGCAAGTGCGCGATCAGGCGCACCGTGGTGGTCTTGCCATTCGTGCCGGCCACCGCGGTGAGCGGTATGCGGCCGTCATGTCCGGGCGGGTAGAGCAGGCCGGCAATCGCTTCGCCCACGCGCTGCCCCTTGCCATAGGATGGCGCGAGGTGCATGCGCAGTCCCGGCGCGGCATTCACTTCGACGATGCCGCCGGCCTGCGCTTCCAGCGGCTGTGACATGGTGTTGCAGACTACATCCACGCCGCAAATATCCAGGCCGACGGTTTTTGCGGCGGCCACCGCGGCGGCCGCGAGTTGCGGATGCACGCCTTCGGTCACGTCGGTCGCCGTGCCGCCGGTGGACAAGTTGGCGTTGTGGCGCAACATCACGCGCTGCCCGGCAGCGGGGATGGCGTCGACGTGCAAGCCCTGCTTGTGCAGCGTGGCGAGCGCTATTTCGTCGAGGCGGATCCTGGTCAGCGTGGTGGCATGGCCTTCGCCGCGGCGGGGGTCGCGGTTGACCGTAGCGACCAGTTCGTGGACCATTTGCTGGCCATCGCCGACCACATGCGCCGGATCGCGGCGGGCGGCGGCGACCAGGCGATCGCCGACCACCAGCAGGCGAAAATCGTAACCCGGCAGGTAACGCTCAACCATCACCTCAGCGCTGATTTCACGTGCCGACGCATAGGCGGCGAAGATGGCTTCACGGGTCTGGATATTCACCGTCACGCCCTTGCCCTGGTTGCCATCCTGCGGCTTGACGACTACCGAGCCAGCGCGTGCGGCCATGATTTCCTGCGCCACGGCCCAGGCATGAGCCGCATCGTTGACCGGTTTGCCTTCGGGTACGGGCACGCCGGCGGCGGCGAGGAGGTTCTTGGTCAAGTCCTTGTCCTGCGCGATGTCTTCGGCAATGGCCGAGGTGCAATCGAGCTCGGCGGCCTGGATGCGGCGCTGATGCACGCCCCAGCCGAATTGCACCAGGCTGCCGGAAGTCAGCCGCCGGTAGGGAATCCCGCGCGCTACGGCGGCATCGACAATGGCGCCGGTCGAAGGGCCCAGGCGCTCGTCTTCAAAGAGTTCATGCAGCTCGGCAATGGCTTGTTCAAGGCCGAAGGGCAACCCGTCGCGCACCGCCTGCAGCAGTTGCCCGGCCAGCGTCATGGCGCGGTGGCCGACGGCTTCCTCGCTGTATTCGACAACCACTTGGTAAATGCCTTTTTCAACGGTTTCCGCAGCACGGCAAAAGGCCACCGGGCAGCCGGCGCGGCCTTGCAAGGCCAGTGCGGTTTGCGCCAGGATGGTGGGCAGCGAAGCCGGCATCGAGGCTTGCGCCAGGCGGAATTCGGCCAGATCCGGGAAACGCGTGCGCACACCCTTGAGGGTTTTTGCGACGAAGGCGGATTCCTGTTCGCCGTCCTGGCATTTGAGCGTTGCCTCGATGGCCGTTTGGCGACCCCACAGATTGGGCCCCCGGAGTGCGCGTTGGCGAATGATTTCCATAGGAAGAAATAAAAGTTAAAAGGACTGGCCCGGAGTGATCGTCATGATGCCGCCGCGTATCGTCTCACGCGGCAGGTCCAGTGCCCAGGCGGCGGCGATGACGGCGAGCAGGCAATCGATGTGATTATTCTGCGCCGTATCCCCGGCGCCGACTTTATGCATCGCCTTGACGTTGCAGACTGGCAGCAGGTGCAGCGCGATCAAGGTGTCTTCCTGCAAGCCTTTACGCAGGATTACCGCATCGCCGCGCAGAAAAACTTCGCCGCGGGTTTTTTCCGTCGTGGGCGGCAGATTGCCTTCGTCCTGCGCGAAAAAGATCACCTCGCCGTCGCACAGCCCGGCCATCTCGATCAGCGCGGGATGCGCCGCATTGAGCACCGCGACGCCCGCGGGCAGGACGACATCGACCTGCGTGCGCAACACGGCGTAGAGCCGGTCCGGGTCGTCGATGTAATAGTCGGGCAGCAGCGCCTGCGGATCAAAATCGGTGACCACGCCAACCTGGCAGCGGTCATAGGCCAGGCCTTCGCTGACGATGGCGCGAGGCGGGGTGGCGATCACGGCGACTTCCAGCGTGCGGTTGGTGAGCAACTGCTGCGCCCGTCGCCATGCGCTGGGTGCGCTGAGCAGCAGTGGCCGTTCGCCCAGGCGGATTGTCTGCGGCGTGGCCAGTCCCACGGATTTGCCGGTGAGCAGGAGCACGCGATGCAGCCAGATTGCTACCGTGCTGGCCGCATGGCTGCCGGAAACACCAACCAGCGGAATGCGGCTATCCGCTCCCGGCGGGAACAGGTGGTCGACGATGGCCTCACCCACCGGCTGCGGTTTGCCGCTGGCGGGCTTGAGATGGGCGAGCAGGCCGGGGCCGGCATTGACTTCAATCAGCGCGCCGCGTTGCGCGGCCAGGGGTTGTGAAATATCGTCGGCCACCAGGTCGACGCCGGCGATGTCGAGGCCGACGATGCGCGCGGCCAGCACAGCATAGGCGGCCGTTTGCGGGTGCACTTCATCGGTGCAGTCGGCGGCCACGTTGCCGTTGCGCTGGATCAGGATGCGCTGGCCTGCGGCGGGCGCGGCATCGACCGACAAGCCCTGGCGGCTGAGTTCGAGCGCCACGGTTGGGTCGTCACGGAGCAGGATCAGGTTGAGCGGAAAATCTTCGCCCAGGCCGCGCCGCGGGTCGGTATTGATCTGCGCGTCGATCAGTTGCTGCACCGTAGAGGCGCCATCGCCGGTCACCCAGGCTTCCTCGCCGCGCGCGGCGGCGGCGAGCTTGCCGCCGATGACCAGCAGGCGATGCTCGATACCGGGAATGGATTGCTCGATCAGCACGTCGCTGCCACGTGCGGCGTCCTGCGCCAGCACAAACGCCGCTTCGATATCCTCGCGCCGCGACAGGTTGACCGAGACGCCGCGGCCATGATTGCCATCGACGGGTTTCACGGTTACCGGCAGGCCGATGTCTTCTGCCACCCGCCAGGCATCCTCTTTCACTTTCACGACCTCGCCCGCCGGCACCGGCACGCCACAATTCCGCAGCAGCGAATTGGTCAGCTCCTTGTCCTTGGAAATGCTCTCCGCAATCGCCGAGGTGGCATCGGTTTCCGCCGTCCAGATGCGCCGGCTCATGGCGCCATAGCCGAGCTGCACCAGGCTGCCTTCGTTCAGCCGGATGGCCGGGATGCGCCGCGTTTTCGCGGTGGCCGCGTCGACAATCGCGCGCGTGCTGGGACCGGGCAACAGCTCATCCGCCAGATCGGCGAGTTGCGCCACCGCCGCCTGCACATCGAATGGCCGGGCTTCAATCGCCGCCATCACCAGGCTGCGCGCAAAATGCAGCGCCTGGCGGGTGATGTCTTCATGCCAGCAACGCACCGCCACCTTGTACACCCCGCGCCGGGAAGTTTCGCGCGCCTTGCCGAAGCCGCCCGGCATACCGGCCAGGTTTTGCAGTTCGAGCGTGACATGTTCGAGAATGTGCGCCGGCCAGGTGCCTTCTTCCAGCCGCTTGAGAAAGCCACCCGGTTCGCCATAGCTGCAACGGTGCTCGGCGAGCGTCGGTAAAAAGGCAGTCAGCCGCTGATTGAAACCGGGAATTGTGTGGGAGGGTGATTCTTCCAGCGCACCAATGTCGACCCAGGCTTCGACCACGGGGCGGTAGGTCCACAGGTTGGGACCGCGCAGGACGATGAAATTGAGAAACTCGATCACGGAGTCGGTGGCCTTTCGCGGGTGGCGCTATTATTGATTGTTGAGGTTGGTGCTGTTTTGATTTTTGTCGCCGTCTTGTCAGCGCCGACTTTTTGAGAATATCAGACGAACACGCTGTTGCCACTTTATCTTGCGTTACTTAACGCACATCCGGCGATTTTGTTGACCGGCCGTAAATTGCTGCGCGCACGGTATGATTCCGCCCCCACGCCTGTTGGCGCTTGCCGAACCCGATGACTGCCGCCATTTTCCTCCCCGACCATTTTCCTGCTGCCTGGCGGGCCGCCACCCAGACCGTGTTGCAGCCGCAAGAAGCCGTGCTGGCCTGGCTCGAATGCGACCTGGACAGGCAGTTGCGCTTTGCTTCCGGGCTGGTGCTGCTCACCGACCGGCGGCTGCTGGCCAGTGACGGCAGCACCCACTGGCAGGAGTGGCCGCTACGCGCCGACCTCTGCTTGCGCCGCTTCGACCATGCCGGCGTGGGCACGCTGGAGCTGTGCGACGCCGCCGGGCGCATCGCCTACTGGCGCTACAGCCTGGCGCGCGCCACGGCGGTCAGGCAGCTGGTCGATGCCTTCACCCGACAGCGCGACAGCCTGGCCAGCGGTGAACCTGTCGTCGCCAGCGGCGAGCTGCTCTGCCGGGTCTGCCATACGCCGCTGGTGCCTGGCCAGGAGG
>JBAQUE010000104.1:0-2335 GCA_049297315.1 Rugosibacter sp. | reverse complement strand
GCACACGTCATGCACATCAGCCCCGATGACGTTGAGTCGTCAATCGTGCGCCCCGTCAAACCACACCAGCACTTGCACAATAAACGTGGCACCGTGGGTGTGGGCCGCGCGCCGGAAGACCAGCATTTCTACCATGAGGTCGTTGAGGCGCTAAAGGGCGCGCAGGAAATCCTCATCGTGGGGCCGGCAAGCGCCAAGCTCAACCTGATCAAGCACATCCACTCGCATGACGCGCAATTGAGCGATAAGGTCGTCGGCGTTGAAAGCGTTGACCATCCGACCGACGGCCAGCTAGTGGCTTATGCGCGCAAATACTTTGCGGCCGCTGACCGCATGCATAGCTGATTCAGCCACAAGTAACGGCGGGAAAACGGGCAAATGCATGCGACATTTGCCCGTTTTTTATTGCGACATCCGCGGAGACTTACCGCTCGACAAATGCCCGCTCGATGACGTAATCGCCGGCCACGCCGGTGTGCGGCGAGATTTTGAACCCCCGCGCATCGAGCATCGCTGAAGAATCCGCCAGCATGTTCGGGCTGCCGCAGATCATCGCACGGTCGATTGCCGGGTCGAACGGCGGCAGGCCGATGTCGGTAAACAGCTTGCCGGATTCAACCAGGTCGGTAAGACGTCCTTGATTGCGGAATGGCTCGCGCGTGACGGTAGGATAGTAGATCAACTTTTCCTTCACCATATCGCCGAGAAACTCATGCTGTGGCAGCTCTTCGGTGAAGAATTTGGCGTAGGCCAACTCGCTGACATAGCGCACGCCATGGATCAGCACGACCTTCTCAAAGTGCTCATAAGTTTCAGGATCCTGAACAATGCTCAAAAATGGCGCGAGGCCGGTGCCGGTGGAGAGCAGATAAAGATGCTTGCCCGGCTTCAGGTCGCGGATCACCAGTGTGCCGGTCGGCTTGCTGCCAATCAGGACGTCCGAGCCCACTTCAATTTTCTGCAGGCGTGAGGTCAATGGGCCATTGGCCACCTTGATGCTGAAAAACTCCAGGTATTCTTCATGATTCGGGCTGGCGATGCTGTAGGCGCGCAGCAAGGGGCGGCCATCGACTTCCAGTCCGATCATGATGAAATGCCCGTTTTCAAAACGCAGGCCGCGCTCGCGCGTGGTGCGGAAACTGAACAGGGTGTCATTCCAGTGATGCACGCTGATGACCTTCTCGGTTGCAACGGCTGCCATGCTTCTTTCCCTTTTAATGATGTTTGACGATAACGGGCGCGATTTTACAAACCCATGCGCGATGGGCTTAGATTGTTCTGTTCTATGGTTATTCTTGGACGGGTAAGCGCTCCGGCTTCATTTGCTGAGGCGCACGCCCAGAATGGCCGAGCCAGTCACCGCGGCGAGGCCGGCCAGGGCCAGCAGCGAGAGCGGCTCGCCCAAAACTGGCATGGCGGCCAGCGAGGCGACTACAGGCACCAGCGCCAGCACGAGCGAAACGACTTGCGGACCGAGCTGGCGCACGGCCTGGGCAAACAGGATCAGGGCGACAAACACCACCAGCACGCCTTGATACAAAGCTTGCAGTGCAATTTCGCCATGCGCAGCGCTGTGCAGGTTACTCGGCAGTAATAGCCACCACACCGGCAGATACAGAATCGCCGCGCCCAGCACGGTGGCGACCGTGGCGGTCAGTGGCGGCATCGGATTGCGGCGCAGCAGCAGGGTGAACGTGGCCCAGGTAAATGACGCGCAAAGGAACAGCAGGTCGCCAATCAGTTGCCAGCCGGTCAGGCGCCCGCCGACTGATGACAGGCTGTCGATGATGATCAGGCTGATGCCGGCGAACATGCCCAGCAGCACCAGCCCTTGTACGCGGCCAGGCGGCTTTTTCAGCCAGAACCAGGTGACAATCGCGGTGGAAAATGCCAGGCAGCCCGGCGCCAGAATCGCCCCATGCGCCGCCGGCGCGAGACGGAAACCGGAATACACAAAGCAGGCATAACCAATGCCGCCAAACAGCGCAAACGGCAGCATGACCTTGAGCGGCGGCAGCGTCACGCGTGGCAGGAAAAATAGCGCAATCAGCCCGCCCATGCCCAGGCGCAACGCAGTGACATCCCAGGCGGTCAGCACGCCTTTGCCAGCCGCCCGCGAAACCAGGATGAAGCCGGACCAGATGCACAGGGTGGCGATCAGCGCCAGCCAGCCGTTACGCCGGGAGGTGTTGTACGCAGGCGATACGGGTGTGGAGTCAGGCATGGGTTCGGGCAAAGGTTCAGGCACGGACGTCGGCTAAAATCGGTCGCTTCAGGATAGGGATGACTATGGAAAAAAATATTCGTATCGGCACGCCACTTGCCGCCAGCGCGA
>JBAQUE010000103.1:0-14723 GCA_049297315.1 Rugosibacter sp. | reverse complement strand
CCTGTGGGCGGCCCAGGGAAAACGCTGCGCGTTTCCCCCAGCCCGCCCACAGGCCGGCGGCTGCCCTCAAGCTCCACAGGCCTCATCCATCGGTTGCATATTCAACACGTCAAAACCGAAAGTTCAGACTCATACCATCATTGGAATTGACTGAGGTACGCCCAGGAAATGGCGCAAAGAGGTGTCATGCAGGCTTCTCGCCGTGTCGCCAGCGCCGACTTTTTTTGCGCCGCATATTATTTATGTATTATCCATGGCGTAGACATCGCAACAACCAAACCCTTGGGGGATACATGCCACTAACGATAGGAACTGTCCGCGAGCGGGCGGCGGGCGAAACGCGCGTTGCGCTTGTGCCTGATGTCGTAAAGAAGTTCAAAGCACTGGGCGCGGCCGTGTGCATCGAAACGCAGGCCGGCGCTGCCAGCTATCTGGCCGATGAAACTTTCGGCGCAGATACCATCGCTGCCGGCGCTGCCGAGGTCTTCGCCTCTGCGCAAATCATTTTGACGGTGCAGCCGCCCAGCCTTGATGACATCAACACCATGACACCCGGCACGGTATTGATTGGCGCACTTTCGCCTTATGCCAGCCGTGAGCGCATCGATGCGTTGAACGCGCGGCGCATCACCGCCTTTGCCACCGAGCTGATCCCGCGCATTTCGCGCGCGCAGAGCATGGACACGCTCTCCAGCCAGGCCGCCGTCGCCGGTTACCTGACCGTGCTGATCGCGGCGAACCACTGCCCGAAGTTTTTCCCCATGCTGACCTATGCGGCCGGCACGATACGTCCGGCACGCGTGCTGGTGATCGGTGCGGGCGTCGCCGGTTTGCAGGCGATTGCCACCGCCAAGCGCCTGGGCGCGATTGTCGAAGGTTACGACGTGCGGCCTGAAACGCGCGAGCAGATCGAATCGCTGGGCGCCAAGTTTGTCGATACCGGCGTCTCGGCGGCAGGCACGGGCGGCTATGCACGCGAACTGACCGAGGAAGAAAAAGCCCAGCAGGCCGACAAACTCGGCCGCGCGGTGGCGAACGCCGACGTGCTGATCACCACGGCGGCGATTCCCGGCAAGCGCTCGCCGCTCATCATCAGCGCTGCGATGATTGGCGGCATGAAGCCGGGCGCGGTGGTGGTCGATATGGCGGCCGAAGGCGGCGGCAACTGCGCTGGCACAGAGGCTGGCAAAACAGTCAAGGTGGGTGAAGTCACGATTATCGGCGCGGTCAATCTGCCCGCGCAGATGCCAGTGCATGCGTCCGAAATGTTCGCCAAAAATCTCTACAACTTCATTTCCCCCTTCATCAAGGACGGCGTTTTGACTCTTGACTGGAGTGATGAAGTGCTGAACGGCGCATGCCTCACGCGCGATGGCGAGCTGGTGCATGCGGGCGTGAAAAAAACTTTCGGGGTGGACTGACATGGAAAACTTCATCTACGTTTATATCTTCATGCTGGCGGCATTCACCGGCTATGAAGTCATTTCGCGCGTGCCGGTGATCTTGCACACGCCCTTGATGTCGGGTTCCAATTTCGTGCATGGCGTGGTGCTGGTCGGCGCGATGGTGGCGCTGGGCCGGGCGGACGCCAACGACCCGCTGCAACTGGCGATCGGCTTTTTCGCCGTATTTCTCGGCGCGGCCAATGCGGCGGGCGGCTATGTGGTCACCGAACGCATGCTGGCGATGTTCAAGACCCACAAGAAGGACGCGAAATGACTGCGCTGATCGATGTTTCCTATTTTGTTGTCGCCGTGCTGTTCATTCTCGGCCTGAAAGCCATGGCGTCCCCGGTGACCGCCAAGCGCGGCATCGTCTGGGCGGGGGTCGGCATGCTGCTGGCCACGCTCATCACCTTCGCCACGCCGGGCATGCGGAACATCGGCCTGATGATCATTGCCATTGTGCTCGGCGGCGGCTTGGCCTGGTATCTCGGGCGGATGGTCAAAATGACCGACATGCCGCAGATGGTGGCGATTTACAACGGCATGGGCGGTGGCGCGGCGGCGGGTATTGCGGCACTCGAATTCGCGCGTGGTGAAGCGCATGGCGTGGTGGTCACCGTGCTGGCCTTGCTCGGCGCCTTGATCGGCTCGGTCGCCTTTTCGGGCTCGTGCATCGCGTTTGCCAAATTGCAGGGCATCATGAAAAAAGCCCGTCGCCTGCCTGCGCAAAATTTTGTGAATGCCCTGCTCGCGCTGGTTGCCCTGGGGCTGGCCGTCAAACTGGTGCTGGCGGCAATGCCCTCGGCTACGCCAGTGCCCGCGCAGCACGGCCTGCTGATTGCCTTTTTCGTGATCTCATTGGTACTTGGCGTGGTGCTCACCAGCCCCATTGGCGGCGCCGACATGCCGGTAGTCATTTCGCTGCTCAACGCTTTTACCGGCCTGGCTGTCGGGCTGGAAGGTTATGTGCTGGGCAATCCGGCGCTGATCATCGCCGGCATTGTGGTCGGCGCATCCGGCACCTTGCTTACGCAACTCATGGCCAAGGCGATGAACCGGCCGATCAGCAACATCATCTTCGCGCCGATCACCGGCGAAGCACAGGCGGGCGCAGGCGTCACCGGCACGATGAAAGAAGCCAGCGCGATGGACGCGGCGGCGATGATGCGCTTTGCGCAAAAAGTCATCATCATCCCCGGCTATGGCATGGCCGTGGCCGGCGCGCAGCACAAGGTGTGGGAAATGACCCAGCTGCTGCAGGAGGCCGGCGTCGAAGTCAAGTTCGCCATCCATCCTGTCGCTGGCCGCATGCCCGGCCACATGAACGTACTGCTCGCCGAAGCGGGCGTGCCCTACGACATGATTTTTGATCTGGAAGAAATCAACGGGGAATTCGCCCAGGCCGATGTCGCCCTGGTGATCGGCGCCAACGACGTGGTGAACCCTTCCGCGCGCACGGATAAATCCAGCCCGATCTACGGCATGCCGATTTTGAATGCGGATCTCGCGCAGAACGTGATCGTGAACAAGCGCGGCAAGGGCACGGGTTATTCGGGGATTGAAAACGCCTTGTTCTACGGCGAAAACACGCGCCTGCTCTACGGCAGCGCGCAACAGGCAATTGCTGAAGTCATCGCCAACATCAAGACCATGCAGGGTTAAAAAAGTCGGCGCTCGCACTACGGCGGGTTTACCCCAGAAACTCAGCCGTCCAGCGCCGACGCCGCGTAGAAAGACACCCGGTTGCGCCCGGCGTCCTTGGCCTGATACATCGCCAGGTCAGCCCATTTGAGGATATCGTCCGCGCTGGCATCATGGTTGATAAACAGCACGACGCCTATGCTGGAGGTGCAGCGATGCTCAACTGCCCTATCCGCCCTTCCCTCCTGGCGCACGGTCAGCACATAGGGATCGGCCAGGGCGAGACGAATTTTTTCTGCAACATTTGCGGCCTGATCAGCAGATTTATCTTTGGCCTTATCCAGCCCGTCGAGGAGCACCACAAACTCATCACCGCCAAACCGTGCAACGGTATCCGTGCTCCGCACGCAGCCCGTAATGCGCCGCGCCACTTCGCTGAGCAGCAAATCGCCGATGCTGTGGCCATGCGCATCGTTGAGCGGCTTGAAATTATCCAGGTCGAGAAACATCAGCGCGCCGTAGCGGCCACTGCGTTTGCTGGCCGCCATCGCCCGCCTTAACCGGTCATCCAGCAGGCGGCGATTGGGCAACTGCGTCAAGGCATCATAGAAAGCCAACGTGCGGATCTGTTCCTCGGCCTGTTTACGCGCAGTGATATTGCGCATGATGCCAACGAAATGGGTAATTTCACCTGCCGTATTTTTGACGGGCGCAACCGTCATGTCCTGGTCATATTCGGCGCCATTCTTTGCAAGATTAATCAATTCACCGTGCCAGACGTTTCCTGCACGGATACTTTCCCATATCGCCTGATAATAGGCAGGTGCCTGTTTATCAGATCTCACAATGTCGTTGATGTTCCGGCCAACCACTTCGCTCAAGCCATATCCGGTCAGGCCACTAAAAGCCGGGTTGGCCCATTCGATCCGGCCACTTTTATCGGCAATGACCGTCGCATCCGCAGACGAATTGAGTACGGCATCCTTCAGGCGCAGATCGTTTTGCGTGTGCGTTTGCTCAATGGCGCGCGCCGCCAGGCTGGCCATGCGCGCAATCAGGCCAATTTCCGCGCTTGACGGTTGTGCAGGTTGCGCGTGATAAATGGCAAAGGTGCCCAGCACCCGCCGCGCGCCATCCATAATGGGTTGCGACCAGCAGGACCGGACGCCTGCCCGGCGTGCCAGAAATTGAAAGTTGGCGGGCCATAACGGGGCTTGCCGCACATCTTCGATAATGACCCGTTCGCCGCGATGCGCTGCCGTACCGCAGGCGCCAACACCCTCACCTATCGCCAGGCCATCAATGGCCTGATTGTAAAAATCCGGCAGGCTGGGTGCTGCGCCATGGCGCAAATGCCGGCCATCCTCGTCAAGCAGCAAAATCGAGCACAGCATGCCGGGGTGCAGCCGCTCGACTTCACGCGCCAGTTCGTCCAGCACGTGCGGCAACGAAGCACCCTGATTAATCTGCTGGAGAATCCGGTTATGCAAGTCCAGTTCATCCGTCCGCTGGCGCAATGCGCTCTCCGCCTGCCGACGTTGCGCAAGATAGATGCTCAGCGTCATGCCGACCAGCGACAGGATAACCATGTAAAACCAGTAATTGATGAGATGGCTCGCCGCCTGGTCCGCCGCAAAAAAACCGATGCCGCGATAAGCGCCCCAAATCGCTTGAACCGCCGCCATCAGCAGAAGCAAGGATGTCCAGCGCGGATTCAAACGCACAGCCGCCAGGAAGATAAACAGGAACATCCAGTATCCCCTCGGCGCTTCAAGGATAGCCGTGCCGAACCATTCCATGAACAGCGCCTGGCCTGCTAAAAATGTGGCCAGGGTAATCAGCCATACCTCGACCCAGCGCGGCCTGGCAGCGTCTGTCGCGCGATGCCACCAGAGCAAACAAGGCACAGCGATCAGCATGACGCCCAGCGTATCTCCGAGCCACCAGGAAAACATGCCAAAAAGATAAGTCTCGCCGCTGAGTATCCCCGCGCGCAGCAAGCTCATCGCGCCTAACACCGCGCTCACGGCGCTTGCGGCGCATCCACCGAGTAAAAACAGGCGCAGGTAATCATTCAGGGTTGGCAAGGAGCGGTTGAACTTGCCATCGCGCATCAGAAGCCAGGCGCCAAACAGGGCGCCCAGCGTACTGCCCACTGATTTGAGCAACGTCGTTTCCGGTGAATAACCGAACAGCAGGTTGGCGCCCAGGGCGCCCAACAGGATTCCCCATGCATAGCGCTTGCCCCACAAGAGTAGCGCCGCCAAGGCAAATCCGCTAGCCAGAAAAAAGATACTGCCCTTCCCGGAGGGTGAAATATAGTCGAGCACAACCCGCACCAGAAACGCGTAGATCACGGCAATGCCCAGTTGTTTGAGCAAGGTCATCAACGGCGGGGGGAATTCGGTGCGCATCATGTAAAAGTCGGCGTTGGTGGGACGGCGAATGGATGATCTATCTCTAGTTGTTTGCTGACGCGTGTCGCGCTGCTGATTGTTAAGAAAAACCCACTGAACGAAAAGTACATCCCCCGTGCAGCTCCCGCCATTTTTTGACTTTATTTGACAGTATGCAAGAAGAATTGTAGCATTCGCGCCCTTCTTAGCCGGGTCGGTAGCTCAGCCGGTAGAGCAGCGGACTTTTAATCCGTTGGTCGCGAGTTCGAATCTCGCCCGACCCACCATTTCCAGAGGCATTCGTAATATACTGCCGACCCGTTTCCATGCAGTTATTCCGGGTTGTTAGCTCAGTTGGTAGAGCAGCGGACTCTTAATCCGTAGGTCGAGTGTTCGAGCCACTCACAACCCACCAGATTTCCCAAGAGTTTAGCCAAAAAAAGCTAAACCCTTTTCATTTAGTGAGGTGGGGAAGTGAGGGGAACAGAACCACTTCACCATCTGACACAACTTCCAGCCACCCAGGCCTTTCAGTTCGTCGCAGGTCGTTCCCGCCTTCAAGACTGCACTCCGGAAACGGATTTTTTTGTTTCTCGCCATCATGCGATTGCACTTCGGAGTTGAATCCGCCCACGCGAAAAGCGGAAAATAAGGCCCCTCCCATCCTCCCTCACGGGGAGGCTTCTATCTGGCTCGCTCCACTCGGTTATTACACCGCACACTTGCCCAAGTATTTCATGCTAAACATACACAGTATAATTTTTTCCATATACGCTGACTACATACGCTATGCAAGATAACCAGAATAACCTGAAACCTACAGTCTCCAGCTCTGCAGACTTGCAACGTGAAGTTGCCGAACTAATGATCGAATGCCTGAACCTCGAGATGAGTGCAGATCAAATCACCCCAGATGCCCCGTTGTATGGCGATGGCTTGGGCCTGGATTCGATTGATGTGCTGGAAGTCGCGCTGGAGGTCTCCAAGCGTTATGGTTTGCAACTGCGTGCCGACAACGCAGACAACCAGCACCTGTTCAGTTCGCTGCGCAACCTGTCCGACTATATCGCAACACACAGAACCCGCTAATGGCATGCCGCATCGTGCGCTGGCTAGGCATTGCTGCCCTGCTGATTGGCTATCCGCTGCTGGCGCATTACACCAATGAACCCGGGCACGGCGGCAACCTGGGTGCGCTGGTCGCCATCGCGCCGATAATATTGATTGCCTTGGTGTTTGCCTGGAATTCACCTTGGCGCTTCAGCATGCTGGGTATGCTGGTGCTGTCATGTGTTGCGCTGTGGGCCGGATGGTCGGCGCTGGAGCGGCAGTTCGAGCTAGTTTACTGGCTGCAACATGTGGGTATGCAACTCATACTGTGCATGACCTTTGGCCGGACTTTGCTCGCTGGACGGCAACCGCTGTGCACCCGCTTCGCAGAGGCGATGCATGGACCACTGACGCCGCAGCATGAAAATTACGCACGCCAGGTCACGGTCGCCTGGACCTTGTTTTTTGCCGTGATGGCAGTGCTTTCCAGCGGACTGTTTTTCCTCGCGCCACTGGCCATTTGGTCTGTTTTCGCCAACTTCCTGACCCTGCCTTTGGTCGCGCTGATGTTCATTGCCGAATATTGGATACGCCGCTGGATGATCCCCGATACTCGGCATGCGCACATCCTCGATGCGGTACGGGCATTCAGGAATACGCCGGCGCGTCCACGCTAATTGTTGCAGCCTTGAGCATGTCTTCACTGCCTCTGGTATCACACACCTCGCCGGACAGCATCATCGCCTGGCGTGTTGATGGCGCTGTCACGCTACGCCAGTTTCTCGCCGAGGTCAGCCAACTTGCCACATTGTTTCCCGCAGGAAGCCACCTGCTCAACATGTGTAGCGATCGTTACCGTTTTAGCGTGGGCTTGGCGGCCGCCATTGTGGCTGGCAAAGTCAGCCTGCTGCCGTCCTCCCACACGCCAGGCGTGATACGCCAGATCAAGCTGTTTGCGCCGGATGCGTTTTGTTTGACGGATGATGACGCATGCACGATAGACCTGCGGCAACTACGCTACCCCGCCACGGTTGTAAACCAACAGGCTCAATCAGGCACATTTGTCATTCCGAAAATCGATAGCCAGCAGCGCATTGCGGTGCTATTTACTTCAGGCACCACCGGCATTCCGCAACCGCATCCCAAAACCTGGGGCGCCCTGGTCAGCAGCGTACAGGCTGAGGCATTGCGCCTGGGACTATTGCACAACACACAGTGCACCCTGGTTGGCACAGTACCGCCACAGCACATGTATGGGTTCGAATCCACGGTTCTGATGGCATGGCTCAGTGGCAACGCACTCAGCCATGCGCAACCGTTTTACCCGACTGACATTTGTCGGTCATTGGCAGCTTTGCCCATGCCGCGAGTGTTAGTGTCCTCGCCTGTGCATCTGCGCGCCTTGCTGGATTCCGGGCTGGAACTGCCTGAGATCAGTCGCGTGGTATCCGCCACTGCGCCGCTATCAAATCAACTCGCGCAGGATATTGAGGCACGTTGCCATGCGCCGCTGATGGAAATCTATGGCAGCACCGAGACCGGCCTGATTGCTACCCGCCGCACGACGCAAAGCGCAAAATGGCAACTGCTGCCCGGCATAAAACTGGCTGTAGAAGGTGACCGCGTTTTCGCGTATGGCGGTCATGTCGAAACACCAATCCCCATGGGCGACATGCTGGAACCTGTTACCGATGAGCTTTTTTTATTGCATGGGCGCATCGCCGATCTGATCAATATCGCAGGCAAACGGCATTCACTGGCGAGTCTCAACCACCTGCTCAACACCATTCCCGGCGTAGTGGATGGTGCTTTTTACATGCCGGATGAGACCAGCCATAATCATGTCGCGCGACTTGCCGCATGCGTGGTGGCGCCAGGCTTGGATGCACCCCATCTGCTGGCAGCGCTGCGTGAACAAATTGACCCGGTCTTCCTGCCGCGTCCGCTGCTGTTTGTTGATGCACTGCCCCGCAACAGCACAGGGAAACTACCACGTGAAGTGCTGCACGCCCTGTTCCAGAAACACAGCGCACGGAAATCCGAATGAATAACGCCACCCATTGGACTGTACCGCTAGATCATCCTGCCTTTGCCGGACATTTTCCCGGCACGCCCATCCTTCCCGGTGTGGTGCTGCTGGACACCGCATTGCACGCCATAGCCACTGCCACTGCCACTGGCATCGCGCTGGATAACTGCGAGATCGGCTCGGTCAAGTTTCTGAGTCCGGCAAAGCCAGGCGACGAGCTTGTGATCCAGCACACCTTCTCGACCAGCGGCACGATACGTTTCGACATCATGGCGGGCATGCGCAAAATTGCCAGCGGCAGCATCGTGCCACGAGCGCCTGCATGACATCTCGCTCGACAGCTAGCCAGGCGACCTGGGCACATAGCTCGGAACGCAGCAACATGCTCATGTTGCGCGTCATGACATGGATATCTCTGCGCCTGGGGCGGCGTGCCGCACGTGGCGTGCTGCATCTGATCGCCGCTTATTTTCTGCTGTTTGCGCCAGTCAGCCGGCGTGCTTCAAATGATTATCTGCGGCGTGCCTTAGGTCGCCCTGCCCGCTGGCGCGACCTGTACCGGCATTTTTTCACTTTTGCCGCCACCATCCATGACCGTATCTATCTGGTCAACCGCCACTTTGAACTGTTCGATTTTGAAGTGCACGGCGAGGACATGCTACGCGGCCTGCTTGCCGACGGCAATGGTTTGTTCCTGACGGGTGCGCACCTGGGCAGCTTTGAAGTGATCCGCGCAATTGGCTGGAAAGATACGGATTTTCGCGTCGCCATGGTCATGCATGAAGATAACGCAAGAAAAATCAACGCCATGCTGGCTGCCATTAACCCAGGAGCCGTGCAAGATGTCATTGGGCTGGGGCACATAGATTCCATGCTCAAGGTGCAGGAACGCCTGAATGACGGCAGCGTTGTCGGTATGCTCGCCGATCGTACATTAGGCGACGATACGCTCTACCCTGTGCAAATCCTCGGTGCTGAGGCGAACCTGCCTGTCGGCCCCTTCCGCATGGCGGCATTACTGCGGCGCCCCGTGGTATTCATGACCGGGCTGTATCTGGGTGGCAACCGTTACGCCATCCATTTTGAGCCCCTGGCAGATTTTTCTGACGTTGCGCGCGATCAACGCGAGGCCGCTGTGCAAGCGGCCATCACCCGTTATGCCGCCTTGCTCGATCAATACTGCCGCATGGCGCCCTACAACTGGTTTAACTTTTTCAATTTCTGGCAGACTGCGCCCACGACAACACCTCCCAAATCATGATGGCACTCTCCGTCTCCACAATCTTTGCGCTACGTGCCATGCGGCCCATGCGCATAGCACTTGTACTGATGCTGCTGCCTGCCATCAGTCACGCTGTCAGCTGGGATATCGAGCAGCTTATGCACAGTCTGGCGCAAACCCGTTCCGGCCATGCCCGATTTGTCGAAACAAAATCCATCGCCATGCTCGACAGGCCGGTGGAATCCTCCGGCGAACTGTTCTACAGCGCACCCGACCACCTCGAAAAGCGCACGCTCAAACCCAAACCAGAACTCATGACCGTGGATGGCGACACCCTGCTCATCGAGCGCGGTCGGCAAAAACATCGCCTTCAATTGCAGGCTTATCCGGAACTGACTGCCTTCATTGACAGCATACGCGGCACCCTGACCGGTGACCGCAAGGCATTGGAACGCAATTACCGGCTGAGCCTGGACGGCAGCGCCGCTCAATGGACCCTGCAACTACTGCCGACAGACGAAAAAATGCTGGCCGTGGTAAAGCACATCCGCATCGCCGGTGAACACGACACCGTGCACAGCATAGCCATCACCCAGGCAGACGGCGACAGCTCGGTGATGCTTATCGAAAACCTGGCGCAACCATGACAACCATAAGGCGAGCCGGCCGCACAGCAATCGCACTCTGGCTGGCATTCATCCTCGTCTGCGGCATCATCATCAGCCGCAGCCAGTTCACTACGGATTTATCCGCGTTTTTTCCGCGCAGCCCCACGCAAGAACAACAATTGCTGTTGGATCAGGTACGCGACGGTCTGGCCTCGCGCCTGATTCTGGTGGGCATTGAAGGTGCCGATGCGGCCACCCGCGCACGGCTTTCCAAAGACATTGCGCAGCGCCTGCGCACCGATCCGGCCTTTATCAGTGTCAATAACGGCGAGCCTGTCAGCGCAGCACGTGACCATGCCTATCTGTTCAACAATCGCTACCTGCTCAGCCCTGCCGTCACGCCTGAGCGCTTCAGCGCCGATGGCCTGCATGCCGCCCTGAGCGACAGCATCGACCTGCTCGCTTCGCCTGCCGGGCTGCTGGTCAAATCGCTGCTGCCGCGCGACCCAACAGGTGAAATGGTGCAATTACTCAGCCACTTCAACAGCGATACTCACCCGCCATTAGTTGATCGCACATGGGCCTCACGCGACGGCGAACGTGCGCTGCTGCTGATGCAAACACGCGCCTCGGGCTCCGATACCGACGCCCAGCAACACGCCATGCTCGCCATTCGGCAAGCATTCGATACTTCATCCAGCGCAAACCCTGCAACCCCCGCAACCCCGGCTGCCAGATTGGTGATGACCGGCCCCGGCGTGTTTTCGGTAACTTCACGCGATACGATCAAAAGCCAGGTCAGCCGCCTGTCCATCATCAGCATCGCGCTCATCGCCATGCTGCTATTGCTGGTTTACCGTTCCCTTACCGCACTGGCATTGGGTTTTTTGCCCGTCATCAGTGGCGCGCTGGCAGGCATCGCCGCAGTCAGCCTGGGCTTTGGCACAGTGCATGGCATCACCCTGGGCTTTGGCACTGCACTGATCGGCGAGGCGGTGGATTATTCCATCTACCTGTTTGTGCAATCGGAACAGGGCAATTCAAATCAGCAGGACTGGATCAAGCGCTTCTGGCCTACCATCCGCCTCGGTGTGCTGACCTCGATTTTCGGCTTTGCCGCGCTGCTACTGTCCGGCTTTCCGGGTCTGGCGCAACTCGGCCTGTATTCGATTGCCGGTCTCATCGCCGCAGCAACGGTGACCCGCTTCGTCCTGCCCCATCTGCTACCGACAAACTTTCGCATTCATGATGTATCGGCTATCGGCCTCGCCCTATCCCGCCCGGTACAGCGCGCCGCTGCATTGCGTTGGCCGGCCGCGATCCTGCTGCTGGCGGCCTGCGCCATTCTCGTTGGGCACCGCACCAGTTTATGGAATGACAAAATATCCTCGCTGAGTCCGGTATCACAAGCCGATGTGGCGCTGGATGCCAGCCTGCGCGCCGACATGGGCGCACCGGATGTGCGTTATCTGGTGGTGATATCGGGTGCTAACCGGGAATCCGTATTACAGTCTGCCGAACAGGTTTCCGCGATACTGCAAACGCAAGTCGAACAAGGCGAGCTCGCCGGGTTCGAGAGCCCCAGCCGCTATCTGCCTAGCCTGGCGATGCAGCGCGCACGCCAGGCCAGCCTGCCTACTCCTGCCATGCTGGCAACGCGGCTGGTGCAAGCGGTCCAGGGCCTGCCGGTTCGTACCCAATTATTTACGCCGTTTCTTGCTGATGTCGCTGCCACGCGCAAGCAGCCCTTGTTGCAAGCATCCGATCTTGAGCAAACCTCGATGGCCATGGCGGTGGCTGCATTACTCATCCAGCAAAAAAACCACTGGAACGCCCTCTTGCCGCTGACCGCACCTGAGGGTGCCGACATCAATGCAAACCATCTTCGCGCGGCGTTGAGCTCTATTGATTCGCCCAACGTCCTGTTTGTGGACATGAAAGCCGAGTCCGACCGCTTGTATTCCGGCTATCTGCATGAAGCCATCCTGTTATCGCTCGGTGGTCTGGTGGCCATTGTCGGACTGCTGCTCTTTGTTTTCCGCTCGCCCCTGCGCATGCTGCGCATCATCACGCCGCTGGCGGCCGCAGTCATCACCGTCACGGCGGGATTGACCCTGTTTGGCCAGCAACTGATTATTCTGCATCTGGTGGGCTTGCTGCTGGTAGTCGCAGTGGGCTCCAATTACGCCCTGTTTTTTGACCGGCCCGAACAGATAACCTCTGTCATCTCACCGCGCACCCTCGCCTCGATGTTGTTTGCCAACCTGACGACCGTCGCAGGGTTTGGCTTGCTAGCGTTTTCCAACGTATCAATATTGCAGGCCATGGGCGTCACCGTGGCGCCGGGCGTCATTCTGGCGCTGATTTATGCCGCGATTTTCGCCAGAAAACCCCATGCATAATCCACGCTGGCAACCCACGCTGTTGATCCGCGCAACCCTTGCGCTGCATGGGCTGGCCTTGATTTTCGTCATCGCAGCACCCGGACTATGGCGCTGGGCATTGGCCGCCGTGCTGGCCAATCACGCCCTGTTCACACTGGTCGGACTGTGGCCGCGCAGCCATTGGCTGGGGCCGAACTGGACGCGGCTGCCTGCGGCCGCCCGTGCCCGCAATGAAATCGCCCTGACCATCGACGACGGCCCTGATCCCGTCGTCACCCCGCAGGTACTGGATATGCTGGATCACTATGCTGCCCCAGCCACTTTTTTCTGCATCGGTGAAAAAGCCGCACGCTACCCGGACTTATGCCGCGAAATCGTGCGCCGTGGCCATGTCGTGGAAAACCACAGCCAGCACCATCGCCACAATTTTTCAGTGCTGGGATATGCCGGCATCAGGCGTGAATTGCAGGCTGCACAGGACACGCTCACTACGATTACCGGCCAGCATCCGTTGTTCTTTCGCGCCCCGGCCGGCCTACGCAATATTTTTCTCGACCCGGTGCTCGCTCGGCTGGGGCTGCGGCTTGCCAGCTGGTCAGCGCGCGGCTTTGACACCTGCATCAACGATGTTGAACGCGTAAAAAACAGCTTGTTGCGCGGCCTGCAACCAGGCGTCATCCTGCTGCTGCACGATGGCAATGCGGCACGCACGTCCAATGGCATCCCGGTGATACTCGACGTGCTACCTGCTGTTCTGGCCGCAGCGCGCGCAGCCAATCTGCGGTTTGTCACCTTGCGTCAGGCCCTTTCATGACCAGCCAGCAGACGCCCTGGTACCTTCAAGCGGCAGCGGTAATCCCCCGGCATCTGTATCTGAAGAGCATTGGCACAACGCTGTTCATCGGCCTGTTTTTCGGTGCCTACTTCTATCTGCTCAAAGACCCGGCCTACCCGGCGACTGTGATGCCCTTCACCTGGCTGGATCGGCTGATCGATTTTCAGCCTTTGGCGATGCCGCTGTATGTTTCATTGTGGGTTTATGTTTCGTTGCCTCCTGCATTTCTGGCGACGCGGCGCGCGCTGTATGGCTACGGCCTGGCCATGGCCGGAACGTGCCTCACCGCGCTGACCGTCTTCTACTTCTGGCCCACGGTAGTCCCCGTAGCCGATATCGACTGGACCCAGTACCCCGACGTGCATTTCCTGAAAAGCATCGATGCCGCAGGTAATGCATGCCCTTCACTGCACGTCGCCACTGCCATTTTTTCGGGCATCTGGTTGCATCACTTGCTGCGCGGCTTTAGCGCGCCGTCATGGATACTGGGCGTTAATTGGGTGTGGTGCTTCGGCATCATCTATTCCGCCCTGGCCACGCACCAGCATGTCGCGGTGGATGTGTTCGCCGGCCTGGCGCTGGGGGTGCTGATTGCTTGGTTTTCATTGCGACATCGCATACACATAGACACAAGCGACCGCTAGGGTGTGTTCTCAATCAAGCCAGCCAGACGAAAGCACATGCGAGATGAATGAACGACAAGAAGGACTTGGCGAGTTTGTCGTAGCGCGTGGCGGGATCACGGCCTGACTGCCTTGTGCCGTAATCTCTGCGACCAAGGCATCCGAGTCGTACCCCTTGTCGGCGACGATGAAGCCTGCGGGCTGATCCTTGATCAGCGCCGTGGCCTGATCAATATCGGCGATCTGTCCGGCAGAGAGAATGACGCGCAACGGATTGCCCAAGGCATCGACGGCCACATGCAGCTTGGTCGTCAGGCCCGGCCGATTTCCTGGCCGCCTGCTTTTTTTAGCGCCGGCAGCATGTTGGTGGGCGCGCACCATGGTGGCGTCGAGGAACAGATGCTCTATGTCCGCATCACCGCGCATTGCTGTGGCCATACGCGCCCAGACACCCGACTTGCGCCAGCGTGAGAAACGCACAGACGTACGG